>PUKV01000265.1 GCA_003550645.1 Syntrophomonadaceae bacterium
AGGCCGGTTCTTCCTGGATGACACGGTAACCCTCAAATCCACCGAGCCGTCCATCGTTAATTAAACTGCGAATAATCTTATTGGTCAGGTGAGTATGAAGCAGTACGGGGCGAGCCTCTTTAAAACAGGCCAGCACTGTGTAAGGCTTTTTACCCTTCGAGAGCTCCGGGCTCATGAGCAATTCCGTGCCCGGCAAAAACAGCTCCCAGAGCCGACCGGGGTTGGCCAGGTAGGCTTCTTCTCTCCGGCCGTCTATTTCCACCTCGACTACAAACCGGTTCACCCTGCGCACCAGGCGACCGCTTAATTTTGGAAACGAAAACGGGTATTTAGACATACCTTAATTATTCACTTCTTAAATACTACCGTCAAGCCTTTATTAAAATACACATTCAAACCCTTTAATCACCAAAGCTCAATTTTCGCCCTGCCAAAAGATATTAAGTCCGGCGGGTTAGTGAAAATCCCATACTGATTATTGCCGGTTATCTAATCCCATTTTCTCAAACATAAACTTCTCGCCTTTGTTATAATTGAATCAGGATGCAACCTTATAGCTTCATCTTTTACGACAGCATTATATAATTAGCTGATAAAATGTAACAGCTTATAGGAGGCCATTATGAAAATTCGCCTGGGATTGGTTGGGCCGGATGATGCAATAAAGCTTATCAGTGATGTAATTAAAGAATACGAAGACACCTTCGATTACGTTACTTTAACCCAAACAATCTATACGGAAAATATTGCCGGGATGATAAATAATATAAAGGAGCACATTGAGAAAGTAGACGTGTTTCTTTTTTCCGGACAGCTCCCCTATACAATTGTAACCAACAACCTGGATATACCCAGGCCTTGTTTTTTTGTTCCTCATAATACTACCTGTATATACAAAACCCTATGGCAGATCAGGGAAGAGGGGATCCCTCTTGATAAAATATCATTTGATATGATTAAACCCAAAGAAATTACTGAAGCCTTGCATGAAGTTGGCCTGGAAGAATCCACTGTGTATGCTTCAGAATATGAAGAGGGCAAAGAACTAGACCCCATGGATATCGCTGAATGGCATTTTAATCTTTGGAAGTCAGGAAAGATTGGAGCTGCAATCACCTGCCTTTACTCAACTTACCAGGCCCTAAAAGCAAAAAATGTACCCTCCTTTAGAGCCTTGTACCCTAGAGCAACCATCCGCCAGACCCTGGAACAAATTATTAACGAAATTGCCAGGAAACGCCTGAAAGTTATGCAGATTGCTGTAATGCTTGTTAACATAGACAATTTTAATGCAATAACAAAAAGCCGTGGTTCTGAATATGCCGTTCAAAAAATTAAAATCGAGCTGCTTAATATTTTGCTGGACTTTGCTCAAACAATCCAGGGCTCAGTATTTTCCTTTGGCGGAGATGATTATATCATCTTTACCACGCGTGGTGCTCTTCTTAGCGGTACCAACAGTTATTCCAATATATCACTCATGAACCAGGTCAGGCAGGATTTGAAAATTAGCATTAGCTGTGGCATCGGGTTTGGAAAAACAGTTTACGAATCAGAAAGAAATGCCCGGTTTGGACTTTCTTATGCCAAAGATGCCAGCGGCGATTGTATTTATGTTGTTGAAGAAGACGGCTCTATGACAGGACCACTGGGTAAACCTTACATGCTAAACTATTCCCTGAGAACCCAGGCAGAAATTGTTAAAATAGCCAACTCTATTGGCCTTAGCTCTACCCATGTTAGCAAACTGAGATCAATCCGAGACCAAATTGGGGAAGAAACTATAAGCGCAAGTAAGCTGGCTCCATATTTGAATATAACCGAAAGAAGCGCCAGGCGCATTTTAAAAATACTCGCCGACAAAGGTTACGCTGTCGAAGCCGGCGAAGAAGCCTCCGGGAAAAAAGGCAGGCCCCGTAAAACATATTCCTTAAACCTCTAACTTAAACAAACCTCAACCTAACAAAGCCATTATAGCGGAGCATATGCTTTTACCCGTCCGTTTTTTACCAGCACTTTATAATAACAAGGAATCCCCTGAACACTGCATATACCCTCACCTAATAATATCCATATCTAGAGGGTGATTTGCCAAAAGCTTTTCAAACTTTTGCAACCTCCCTCCATTAAAAATAAAATTAGTAATAAATTTTTAAACTTTTTTTTAATTAAAGCAGGAAAATTGCCAGGCCTGTCGAAGTAAATTATTTAGGACATGTCCGTATATAGTCCGCATTTTATGGAATGCCCATCTGGCTATTAACTGAAAGGAGGCAAGGCTATAATCACGGCTCCATTATTTGTTTAAAAATGTGCTTGCTATCAAAGGGAGGTAAATGAGATGTCGCAAACACTCTTGGAGCAATTTGTTTTGCTCAGTATTTTCCTAATGATCGGTTACGCAATCAGGGTCTGGGTTACTCCAATCAGGAAACTGTTCCTTCCAGCCAGCCTGATTGGTGGAGTTATTGGCTTAATCTTGTTGCCAAATGGATTCGGTATTATCCCTATTAGCGAAGAATGGATGGGTGAATTTGCCAGCCTGCCGGGTGTATTGATTACCGTGGTCATCACTGCATCTATACTGGGCATTAAATTTCCCAAGGCTAAAGAAATGGCCGGCGGTGTGGGACGACAGTTTATGCACCTGAACCTGATCTTATTTGCCCAGATCGGTCTTGGCCTTCTTGTAGGGGCTGCATTCCTCGGGGTTACCTACCAAACTTTTGGGTTTGAAATGTTTGCCGGGTTTGTCGGAGGACACGGGACAGCAGCAATGCTGGCCAATTCCTTAAATGAAATGGGTGTTGAATGGTGGCTCGATAGCCAGGGGGTCGCCCTTACCATGGCAACTGTGGGTATCGTTGGAGGTATCCTGGTAGGAATTGCTATGATGCAATACGTATTGAGAAAAGGTTATATCAAGTCCATGAGCAACCTTGATAACCTGCCGGATGAAGTAATTAAGGGCTATGCAAAACCTGAGGAGGCCAAACCACTGGGCAAATCAATCCAGTTTCCTCCGGCTATTGAACCTTTTGCCTTCACCCTGGCTCTCGTCCTGATCACAGTTGGACTTGCTTTCCAGGTCAGAGGGCTTTTTGTTGGTACAATAATTCATCATGTTGCACCCTGGGCATGGGGGATCATCCTGATGGCCATTATCTGGCTTGTCATGTGCAAAATTGGTTTCGATTGGATTATCGACTCAACTGTTAAGGCAAGGATTATGGGAACCTTTGTAGACTACCTGGTAGTTGCAGCAATTATATCATTACCCATAAGCACTGTTGCCGGTTACATTGTCCCCATGCTGGTGCTTTCAATAGTTGGTATGGCTTTCATGATAGTTGCCACTCTTTATTTTGGGAAAAAGATGCTCCCGGGAGAAGATTGGTTCGAAAGAAGTATCATCAACTTTGGAAACTGCACCGGTGTAGGAGCTACCGGTGTTTTGTTGCTAAGGTTGGTAGATCCTGATTTTAATACCAATGCTTTAAGTAACTGGTCCCTTTCCTTTGCTATTATTTCCCTGTATGTCTGGTTTATCTTTGCATTCATGCCGCTTTTTATGATCCAGTATGGTCTTTTTACTGTAGGAGTGGCATTTTGCTGCCTAGCAATCGCTTTTATCATCTTTGCACGCTTCATTCCAGGGTTTTGGAATCTAGAGCAAAGCATTGCTGGAGAATTGAAAGCAGAGGAAGCTTAATCCAGGAGCGATTACGCAGGAGGAACAGAAATGAATCCCCAATTATTACAAGCAGGAGAAGCTATAACAAAACAGCTTATAGATATACGCAGGGATATCCACATGCATCCTGAGCTGGGCATGGAAGAATACAGAACAGCCAGGCTTGCTGCAGAGCATTTGCGCAGCCTCGATATCGAAGTTGAGGAAGAAATCTCTGGAACTGGTGTTGTAGGACTTCTTAAGGGGAAAACCCCTGGCAAAACCATAGCCATTCGAGGGGATATGGACGCGCTGGCGGTTGACGAAGAAAATGATGTCCCCTATAAATCAAGGTTCCCTGGTAAAATGCACGCCTGTGGGCACGACGGACATGTGGCCATATTACTGGGGGCGGCAATGATTCTTTCAAAAATGCGTGATTCCTTAAAAGGACAGGTTAAATTTATATTCCAACCAGCAGAAGAAAAAGGGCCCGATGGGGGAGCCAAGTTCCTGATCAAAGCAGGGGTTTTAAAAGAACCTGATGTGGATGCGATCATAGGCTTTCATATTTTTCCCCACATCCCTGCCGGGCAATATATGGTAAGATACGGCAAGATGATGGCAGCATCAGACACCTTCCAAATTGCAATCAAAGGCAAGGGTGGGCATCCTGGCCTTCCTCATCAAACAGTAGATGCAGTTGTCGTAAGCGGATACATTATTACATCCCTGCAAACCATAGTCAGCAGAAACACCAATCCCCTGGAACCATCAGTTGTCACCCTGGGGACTATCAACGGAGGCACCAGGCACAACATAATTGCTGACAAAGCTGAGATAAAAGGGACTGCCAGAACCTTCACGGAAACGTCCAGAACTTTTGTCGAAGAGAAAATCAAAGCCCTGGTCCAGAGCATTTGCCAGGGAATGGGGGCAGAGGGTGAGGTTAATTATCAAAATGGTTACCCTCACCTGGAAAATGACGACCAGGTAGTCCAGTTGATAGAATCGTCGATCAAAGACGTGATGGGTCCAGAAGCAGTATTTCATATGGAACAACCGGTAATGGGCTCAGAGGATTTTGCCTATTTCAGCCACCATGTTCCCTCCGGATACTTTATAATTGGTGGCAAAGCCGACGGGGGAGGGTTTCACCCGAACCACCATCCCAAATTTAACTTTGATGAAGGCATCCTGAGTCCGGGTGCGGTTGTTTTAAGTAAAATTGTTTCTGACTACTTGAAGTAAAAATTATAAGTAATAGAACCCGTTTAAAGGGCCTGTTGTCAACAGGCCCTTTGAACGGGCAAAATGATTCAGTATTGCTGATAAATGATTATTAGACTTAACAGACCCGGTAGCAACCAGGCTCCGCTGGGCTAAATAGCCACCATAATTAAAATCGATCATTTTCCCGGTTACGCTCGGTCAACCTGATTTTGCGCCGTTCGGACGCTTCACGGTTGCGCCTTACTTCTTCTTGCGTATTCAAAATTAGCGGAGGGATGGCTTTAGGGGCACGGTTTTCATCCAGGGCCACGAATGTAAGGTAGGCCGATGCTGTGTGCCTGATCTCACCGGTCATGACATTTTCCGCCTCTACCCGGGCTCCAATTTCCATTGACGTCCTTCCCGCATAGTTTATGGAAGCACTGATCTTAAGCAGTTCACCAATGTAAACTGGATGGTAAAAATCGAGCCTGTCAATGGAAGCTGTAACTACGTTGCTGGAAGAGTGCCTGGCCGCCACCATGCCGGCAGTGCTGTCTACCAGTTTCATTATTGAGCCGCCGTGTACATTACCGGCCAGGTTGGCATCAGCCTGGGTCATCTGCTGGATTATCATCGCTTTGCTTTCTTGAACCGGTCTTCCTTCCATGGTTCCTCCTTTTGCATAAGCAGTTTTTAGTTTAAGTTTAATAAATGTCCTGTGGAAAAGATTGCTTGCGATGATTATAGCGGTAATTGCTCAAAACAGTCAAATCCTTGCCGGGAAGGCCCGGACTAATTGATATCGCCCTCCAGCAGTGATATATTATTAACAAATACCCGTTCAAAACAAGGAAGGAAGAGCAGGGACATGGTAATGATGGGTAATAATTACGAATGGCTCCGGCAAAACATGGTAGAAAAACAGATCAGGGCCCGGGGGATTACCGATAAAAGAATCCTGGACGCTTTTTACAAAGTCCCCAGGCACATGTTTGTCGGTCCGGACCAAAAGCCGCTGGCGTATGAAGACCACCCCTTGCCGATAGAACACAATCAAACCATCTCCCAGCCCTTTATTGTCGCCCTGATGACTGAAGCTCTGCAGCTCAAGGTAAATGAAAAGATCCTGGAAATTGGCACCGGGTCCGGTTACCAGACCGCCATTCTCGCCGAACTGGCCGACCATGTCTACACCATCGAAAGATTTGAGAGGCTTTCCCGGTCCGCTTCCACCCTGCTTGGTGAACTGGGCTACAACAATGTTACCTACCGGGTCGGGGACGGTACTAAAGGTTGGCCTGAACAAGCCCCCTTCGATAGAATCCTGGCAGCAGCTGCTACTGAAAGAATCCCTCCCGCTCTTTTAGAGCAACTGGATACCGGCGGCAAGCTGGTTATGCCTGTCGGTGACCCTGGAGGCCAGCAGCTGATTGTTGCCGGCAAAGACAGCAGCGGCAAAATAACAAGAGAAAACCTGGGCGGATGCCGGTTTCTCCCCCTGGTCGAAGAAATAGATAGCTGATCGTGCTGTTTTATTTCACCATGTTTTTGCCGCTTTCCCTGGTTTCGTACAGTCTAATATCAACCCGGATAATAAAGAGTTGCTGCTATCCCCACTACATAGCTCTTCAACACCTAAACTGCAGCTAAGAGGGACTGCTGGAACAAAACAGTGCCCGCCTATACGATCCCTGATCCGGATGGAACAGGGTAACCATCATAAAGCCGGCTCCCAGAAACAGGGAAACCAGAAAGGCATGCAGCCAGCGATTGGCCAGAATAATCTTGTGGGACAAGGTGCCTGTCCCCTTGTCCCACTGTCCCCTTGTCCCACTTTCATCTCAACTGTGCTACCGGCCCTGGTATTCGGGAGGCCGGCCGGGAGGGGCCTGCAAGCCGGCCAGGGCATCTTCGGTGGAAAAAATCTCCTGCAGCCTGCCCAGCTCAAGCTCGATAGCCTTATCGGTCCCGGCATCCACCTGGGCATCAATCAGCTCATTGGCCATTTTTAAAGCCAGCGGCGCTTTCCTGGATATGATCCGGGCCGTCTTGGAAGCAAATTCTTCATCTATCCCCTGGGGCTGTTGTCCTTTAAGCAAGTTTTTAACATTTTCTGATGAAAAAGCATTCTTAAGCTGGTCGTAAGAAGCCGGGATCTCCCTGGACTTATACTTATCGGGCACTCCTTCTGCAATCAACTCTTTGACCGCTCCTTCTACTTCCGGCAATTCCACTAACCTGTTTACAACTCCCAGCTCAAAAGCATCCTTCGCCCGCAGGGTTCTGCCGGTAAACACGAAGTACTTGGCCAGTTCCGGGCCGACATGCCTGCTCAGCCGGTACATGCCTCCCAGTCCGGGATAAATACCGATTCCTGTTTCGGGAAAACCGAGCGAACCGCCGGGAGTAGCAACAATAGCCTGGCAGGACAGGGCTAACTCACTGCCGCCGCCCAAGGAGAGGCCGTCCAGCAGGGCTATAGTTAATTTGGGGGATTCTTCGATCCGCTTAAGCAGTTCATGGCCCCGGCGGGTAAACTCATAGACGGAGTTAAAATTATCGCTTTTGATGTTTTTCACGAAAAACCCGATGTCAGCTCCGGCTACAAACTCCTTACCGGCTGCCTGTAAAACAATTCCCTTGACCGCGGGATCATTTTCCGCACGTTCAAATTCCCGGGCCAGCTGCTCCACCACCGCCGGGTTGAGAGCATTCATCGCTTCGGGCCGGTTGATGGTGAGATATGCAATATTATCTTTCACTTCCAGATCTACATATTTGAAGGTAAAGGGTTCACCCTTTTCTTTTTGCTTTTCAAGCAGCTTTGAGATCTTAAAGTCAGGGTGGCGTTCGCTCATTTCGTTGACAATACGGTAAGCATCTTCAATGCCGATCCGGTTTGCCAGCTCAAAGGGCCCGTAACGCCAGCGCAGGCCGATCTTGGCCCCCCTGTCTGTATCCTCGATTGTGGCCACCTCTTCTTCCACCAGGTCGGCCGCCACTCCAATTGCTGTTGCATACAGGCGATCAGTGATCATTGAAAACTTGGATTCATCCACATCGCCGCCCAGGTCCCAGTTTTGCTTTGACTCAAACTGTTTGCGCAATAGTTCAGGTGCATCATAAAAGGGTCCGATTTCTTTACCAAGAACCACGGCGGAATGATAGGCGATGGGAACCCCGGTAACATTAATCAGCTCAAAGGGGCCCATGCCGATCTTAAAAGCATCCTTGGCCGCTACTTCAATAGTAGGGATGTTGGCCGCTCCTTCTTCCAGGATGCGGATCGCTTCAACATACCAGGGGATAAAAAACCGGTTTACGGCAAAACCGGGAGAATCCTTTACTACGATAGTGGTCTTGCCATGCAGTTTACTGATCAGCAGCGCTTTCTCCAGCGCTTCTTTGCTGGTCCCTTCGTGGCAGACGATTTCCAGCAGCCGGTTCATGGCCGGGTGGTAGAAATAGTGCATCCCGATAACGCGGTCCCGGTAACTGGCATACTGGGCCAGGTCCCTCACCCTGAAACTGGAAGTATTGGTGGCTATAATTGTATCGGGTGGGCAAATGCCGTCAAGAGAGCCAAAAACCTCTCCTTTGACTTTTTCATTCTCAAAAACTGCCTCTAAGACCAGGTCCCGATCAGCCAGATCCTCCAGTTTAGTCGAGCCCTCGATCCTGGACAGGGTATCTTCGACCTGTTCCCGGGTAAAGATTTTGCGTTCCACACCCTGATGCAGGGTCTGCCTGATGTTGTCCAGGCCTTTTTGCAGGTATTCATCCGCAATGTCGACCAGCTTTACATCAAGGCCTTCCTGGGCCATTTTCTGGGCAACTCCACTGCCCATGTTACCAGCTCCTACAACACCTACCTTGTACATAACTCCCATTATTAACCTCCTCTAATAGAATTTTTCTTTCGATTTAACACCGGGCTTATAAGCAAACCCGTTGTTTTGAAGTACAACACCGCTGTTACGAGCTCCTAACTCCGAGCAACCGGCACAAGTCATCAAGCTGCTTTTCCTCCACCTCGAATAACCATTCTTCTTCCAGCATTTTGCGCAGGTAATCTTTTGCTCCGGGCTGCGGATCAAGTGCTTCAGCCAGCCTTTTATAAATGTCCGGGGTATATTCATAAACCCGGACCAGGTGCTCAAGCTTGTACTTGATGTTATTAATGTTGGTTGGGACCGCCATACATTTCTGAGCCATCAGGGGGCAGGTGATCGAATCTTTCTGGGTCGAGAATTCAAAAAACTTGCTGCACATCGGGCAAAAGTACTTACCTGTATCCATATCACCCAGTATTTCTAAACTGTCCAGGGTGATCTTCTGCTCCAGGGAAAGCTTTTCTTTTAACAGATCCAGGGCCTGTTCTAAAATCTTGAAGAAAACATCTTTGTCCCATACTTTTTCCAGGTCGGTCAGCACCAGAGTAATTTCTCCTGAACGGATCCGCTGCCCCGTTTCACTGCCCGCTACAGTAATAATAAAGCTCTTAACCGCTTGCAGCGGTTCATGTTTGTATTGGAAGCCCCATTGATCCAGGAAATCAAAATATACCTCCACCCACCTGGCGGCAATTTCACCAGGATCGCCTTTTGCCAGGAAAGCAAGTGCTTTATGGGGAAGCTTCGGGTAAAAAAGGCCTATTTTCTCAAGGCTGATCGTGGACTCCGGGCCACTCTGCTCCACCGGGATCGGGCTGTTTATACAAACCTTGGACATATAAGGACAGACCTGATCTTCCATGGAAAAAAGCATCTTGCAGGTCAGGCACCAGTAGCGATTTGATGG
>PUKV01000081.1 GCA_003550645.1 Syntrophomonadaceae bacterium
CCTGCAGTAGATAAGCCGATCACTTCATCTGATTCTTCTTCGCGGATTTCCCAGGCCTCTTCACCGGTTAAAAGATCTTTTTTTCCGAAGAATATTTCCGGCACCTCCGGGTCACCGTTATCAGGAGGTTCGTATTCGACATGCGAATAGAAAAGGGAGTTATCTACAGCTTCAATGCCGCCGTAAAAGCCGGAATGAGCATGAATGAGCGCTCCTGTTTCGTAATCATGGGCAGCCACAGAACCGGCATGGACACCGGAGGGTGGCACATCCCGGTCCACCCCGGTATCAAAATTTCCTTCGGCAATGAGATGTCCGTCTTTTAACCACAATTCGAAGACCATCAAGGGCGGTGTGTTCCTGGCCAGCGGATGACTCCAGGTAATTTCGCCTGTAGCAAAGTTTAGTTTGGCCAGGACGGGTACCCTTTCATATTCGTCGGTAAACTTTTCATCATCATAATCATAGTCATAATCAAACATGGGCACTACCATCTTTTCATTCTCCCTGAACACGGGTGCAAAACGTGGCACAGCACCCTCTTCGACGATGGGACTGTGGTTCTCAAGACTCCAGATCGGCTCACCGGTATCCTCGTCTTTCAAGAACAGGTCCTGTTCGTAAGAAACCAGGATCCCCTCTTCAACCGGCAGCAAATCAAGCGGTAAGCCCGGCGCTATATCAACATCCAGATCCCGGTCAAAAACTACTTCAGCGCATTCAAACTCGATCCCGTTAACCGTTTCAGTAACTCCAGTAAAACGCGCTTCCAGCGAGCGATCACCGTCAGCTTCAAACTGATAACTTTTATCGGTAGTCAATTCTTCTCCATCTTCAACCCACTTTACAAATTCATAGCATTCGCCTGCTTGCGCAGCTATTTCCACGGTCTCGCCTTCACTAAACATCCCTTCACCGGTAACTTCGCCTGCATCCTCCGGCTTCACCTCAAGGGACACTTCATGTTGTGCCGGTTCACAGCCGGCAGCAGCAAAAACCAGGGCAGCGACCATGATAACCGGCAGGGAACTCTTAATTATAACCCTTAACATGTAACCTCCCCTCCTCAATTTGACAGGGATTCAATAACAAAACGGCAAAGATGCTTTGCCTTATCTTATTGTGCTTCAATAAAAAGAACTTTTTAACGCTGCTTTCGACTTTTTATATTTACTCTTTTGATCTAGATTTTACTAACAGGTCTGATACTCAGTCAAATTCACTGCCAGAGCGAATGGCTGTAGCTAATCCGGTATAGTTCAGGCCTAAATGATCAAAAGAACCGTCCCCATTATTCCGGGATAATATTTTAAGAAGACCGCTTTCTGGAACTTGAAGCCCCCCTGGCCAGCCGGGAACAACCTTCCAAAAATAACCCGAAAACCAGGACCGCTACGCCGAAGGCGGCGAAGTACAAGGAAAGGCGGTTAATAATACTGGTGGTAATGCTGTAAATGATGTGGCTATCCCGGGCCCAAATCAGCTCTATGAAGTCCCGCCCGGCGGCCATATTTTCCACAGAAGGCACTACAACCGCCTCCCAGCCTGCCGGCCAAATGAAGTAATATAGAACCCCGGACAGGAAAGCCCCCAGTCCCAGCGCTATAAAAGTGCCCCCGGGTTTGAGCCACAAAAATCCGGCTGCCAGCAGGACAGCCAAACTGATCCAGGGCAGGATACGAAGACCGGTTCGGGCCTGGTTAATCCGATCCAACTGCTCCTTAAAACGGGGCTCCAACTCTGCTTTGCTATCAAGCTCAACCCAGGTTAACTCAGTCGGCAGGTCGAGTCTCGTTATAATCTCTTCCAGCAATTGGGGGCCGTACTCATCGAGCAGCTCGGGATAAAGATCACCCAGTTCTTTTTCCAGCGCTTCCAAAAAAACTGACTGGTGCTCAAGCAGATTGATCTTGATCACCAGTTCTTCTTGCTCCCCGGTAACAAATAATAAATATTCTTCAACCGCATAAAAAGCTTGCTCTCTTAGCCACTCTTCCCCGGCAATCCTGACCAGGGTCCGGAAAATTGCCGCTTCGGTCCCCAGCTGCCGGCCGTTAAGTTCAGGAGGCTCCACTGCCAGAAAATAATCCTGCAGGTCTTCTCCGTCTATTTCATCCAGGATAGCGCGGTAATAACCGGCGCTGAAAAAAGTTCTTTCCAGCCCCTGCCCGGTAAGAAAAGCACACCCGGTAAGCACGGTCAGGATTAATATCAGCCCAAATAGCCCTTTTTTTACCATTTGCCTGTTCCCGTCCTCCAACTGGATTTCGTCCAAAATATTTCTACAAAGAAATGTAGATCCCTTTTAACGAAGCCTTAAAAAAGGCGAGACCGAGGCACTTAGAAACAGTTGGAAAAAGTATCATTTTAAGCTGCCCTTTTGAAGATTAGCGGTGCATAAAAAATAAAGGGCCGCAACTCCCCAAGGTTGCAGCCCTTTAGTGGTCCGTCTGGGATGATTCGAACCCCCGGCTCGCAGATTATAAGATCGTTTAGAACAACTTTTCTAAAAAATAGGATTTAAATTGACCCGGGCGTACTCCCCCGGGGTTAATTAAATGAGATTTTGTGACTATTTAACTATGCTGCATTTTGGGTTAACGCCAACTTCTTAGCGAACTATAGAGGTGATTCAGTGGTAGGCTTAGGTTTTAACAATAGCTTTTACCTGCCATACCCTTGCCCTGTAAGATATGCATCTCCGTTGAACAAACGCTGGATCCCCCGGTAAAACCTGATCATCTTGACCAGGTTGGAAGGCTGGGCAAGCATGCACCTGGCATAGCAACCTACCCCACTTTTTGTTAAATTACCTGAATTATAGGTTTGCGCCCAAAGTCTTGCCAGTTCGCGGTAAAACTCCTTCAAAGGCAGCCGGGTAGGGATAACGGCATGCAGAAAATCAAACAGGCGATACTCACTGGTGATCAATTTATCCTTCATTTCTTCATAAAGGACCGTCCCCGGCAAGGGGGTCAAGACCGTGTAGGATGGTATCTTAACTAAGGCCATGACTATTCCGCCATCACCAAGCAGTAACTCACCTGCAAAATGAAACCATCTTTTTTTTGACAAAGTACCACCTCACTTTAAAAGCTTCCAAAAAATTAAGCCCTAATCGGACTTTAGAGTGGCATCAAGCTAGTTTTCATTTTAAAGGTGTTGTTCACAACGTTAATAGAATTAAGAGTACCTAAATTATACGCAACAATCAATTCATTCCCATATTAACATGGCATAATAATAATTTCGACCTAACCCTTAAATCCACAGTCAACTTTAACAGAGCCAAAATCTAAAGTCTTTATTTACTGGATTTCCTTTTCTCCCCGTTATTGATCTTCTAATTTTCGCCTGGTATTAGAGTATACGGCACAACTGTGGGCGCTTGGGTTACGTGCAGCAACTTCTTTCGCGCGTTCAAGGTCTTCTATTGTTACTTTTTCGCCACTATTCGCCTTTTCGGTTACTTGATAGCGCTGGTGGAACCTGCGCACAGTACAGGCCTGGGTTTTGTCCTCTCCGGAGGGGAAGTCTTTTTAGGTAACTGATACCGAGCAGGAAGAAGCAAATCGTCTGTGGGAATGGTACTCGCGGACGAAATAACCGCAAGACGGTTCATGCAACTAACCCGGCGGTTTGATTGTCTTAAATATAGAAGCCACTACAGTGAGGTTCATATAAGTTAAAGATCCAGAAAGGGGGTATTTGGATGTTCGTCAAATACATACTGCTAGTTGCTCTGGTTCCGCTGATGCTATTTGCTTACGGTTGCGCTGAACCTGCTGAAAACGGGGAAACGGAGGAAACAGTTATCGAACCGCTTAAACCTGAAGAAGAGCTGCCGGCAGAAATTGAAGGATGGATTGAAGAAAATAAATACGGTTTTGGTGGTCACACCCATGTTTATGATGATCAGCTCTACATTTTGGCAACCTACGGAGAAAGGCCGACTGGAGGTTACAGCGTAGAAATCACTGAAATAGTGGAAAAAGAAGACCAGCTGGAGGTCAGTGTCCACTATACTGCCCCGGAAGAAGGAGAGCCGGTCACCCAGGCAATAACCTACCCGTATGACCTGGTGATAGTTGAAGAAACTGAACTGCCGGTTGACTTTGTTACTACCGGAGATGATGATGTAGAAGGCCTGTTGGGTAGCACCACTTTTCAACAGATGTTATTCAATAGATTAATTACAAATTCTTAAAAGAAGAAGGGCTGTTATAAAACAGCCCTTCTTTTGATTCAAGCGGTTCCCATTTTAACCCATTTCTGACTTGTTCACTTTTTTGATTCTTGGTATTTTATCCCAGCCTGGAAACCCCTTAAGTTATGGTGCGCCTGGGAGGATTTGAACCCCCGACTAACGGATTAGAAGTCCGCTGCTCTATCCCCTGAGCTACAGGCGCAAATATAGTTCACAGCTATAATAACTTATAGAGAGCACAAAATCAAGCTCATTCACTGTTCTGATCATATCAAGCTACCGCCCCACTGCTCGACATAATCTTCGGCCAAAACGGCAAATTTTAGATTGCCAACCAAGCTATAATAAGTTAATATATGAGTTAAACTAATTTCAACTATAGACATTCAAGACTGGTAACTAAAGCCGAAACCCTGGATTATCCCCTTTGCAAGCCGTAATAATTAAATCCTGTGATCATTCTATCACCACCTTGAGCTATAGTCATACAGGAAATAACGGTGGAGAAGAGCTTAACAGGGTAGTTGTATTACAACTATTTAACAGAATCAAATATAAAAACAACAACAGAAAGGGCTCTACAAAATGGCTGACACCCTGACTTACAAGATCTTGAAAGCCCATCTAACCGATGGGAAATTGGAAAAAGGTTCTGAGATAGGCCTGCGGATAGATCAAACTTTAACCCAGGATGCCACCGGGACTATGGCCTATTTGCAGCTGGAAGCAATGGGAATTGACAGGGTTAAGACCGAGCTTTCGGTCAGCTATGTAGATCACAATACCCTGCAGACCGGCTTTGAAAATGCGGACGACCACCGCTACCTTCAATCAGTTTCGGCAAAATATGGACTGTGGTTTTCCAGGCCCGGTAACGGAATTTGCCACCAGGTCCACCTGGAGCGGTTTGGCGTTCCCGGCAAAACTTTGCTGGGTGCTGACAGCCATACTCCGACCGCTGGAGGACTGGGCATGCTTGGCATTGGAGCAGGCGGCCTGGATGTTGCCGTGGCCATGGCTGGAAGTCCCTTTTACATGACCACACCGGAAGTCTTGAAAGTTAATTTAACCGGCCAGCTGCCTCCCTGGGTGGGAGCAAAAGATATTATTTTGGAGGTACTGCGGAGGCTGTCGGTCAAAGGCGGTGTAGGTAAGATTATTGAATATGGCGGCCCGGGAGTTAAAAACCTCTCAGTGCCGGAAAGAGCTACAATCACCAACATGGGAGCAGAACTGGGAGCCACAAGTTCACTTTTTCCCAGCGATGAGATTACTAAAAACTTCCTGGAAGCCCAGAAAAGAGCAGGAACATGGAAGCCTATTAATGCTGACCCCGGAGCAGATTATGATTGTGAGATTAACATTGATCTTAGCGCACTTGAACCGCTGGTGGCAGTACCACACAGTCCCGATGCCGTCAAGCCAATCCGGGAGGTTGGAGCTGTGCCGGTTGACCAGGTTGCGGTTGGCAGTTGTACCAACGGATCCTACCGGGACTTAAAGCTGGTGGCGGAAATTCTCAAAGAGCAAACAATCCATCCCCGCGTAAACCTGGTTGTCGCACCCGGGTCCCGCCAGGTAGGCATAGCTATGGCCGGCGAAGGTGTGCTAAAGACTCTGCTGTCTTCCGGTGCCAGGCTTCTTGAATCTGCCTGCGGGCCCTGCATCGGCATGGGCCAGGCCCCACCTTCGGGAGGTGTTTCGATAAGAACTTTTAACCGTAATTTTGCCGGCCGGAGCGGGACAGCAGATGCCGGGGTCTACCTGACCGGCCCTGCAGCGGCTGCTGCCGCTGCTTTAAAAGGACACCTGGTTGATCCTCGAGAACTGGGTAATTATCCGGTTTTGACGGACATGTCTTTTCCTGTAATCGACGACAGGATGCTCATTGAGCCTCCCGCAGACGGTAGCAATGTAGAAATAATCCGGGGGCCAAACATTAAACCCCTGAGACGAAATGAACCACTACCGGAAACAATCAAAGCCGCAGTTTTAATCGTTGTTGAAGACAATATCACTACCGATCATATTTTACCCGGCGGATCCAGAGTCTTGCCCCTACGTTCAAACGTGGAGGCACTTAGTGAGTACGTCTTTTCCGCCCTTGATCCTGGCTTTACAGGCCGGGCCCGGCAGCACGGAGGCGGTTTTATTATCGGAGGCGAAAATTACGGCCAGGGTTCCAGCCGTGAACACGCCGCCCTGGTGCCCATGTACCTGGGGGTTAAAGCGGTCCTGGCCCGCTCTTTTGCCCGAATTCACCGGGCCAACCTGATTAACTTTGGGATACTGCCCCTGGTTTTTTGTGATCCCGGCGATTATGAAAAACTAGCAGCAGGCGAGGAACTGGTAATCGAAAATGTCCCCGGGCAGCTGGAAAATCAATTAATATACCTGGAACGGCCGGCCGACGTTACAAAAATAGTCACCCGGCATCACCTGACACCCAGGGAAGTTGAAATAATTAAGGACGGTGGACTGCTAAATTATGCCGGAAAATTGTCTTAACCGGACTTAATTTCTTTAAATCATTTTTTGCCATTAGACAACAAGAAATTTGAAAGGAGATTGGCGCATAATGAAACTTTTTCAGGAGGCTTTAAAAAAAGAGCTACCAATACTGGTTGATACTACTTTAAGAGACGGTGAACAAACTGCCGGCGTGGTTTTTTCCAACCAGGAAAAATTAAGGATCGGGAAAATGCTGAACAACCTCGGCATTCACCAGATTGAGGCCGGGGTCCCTGTAATGGGCGGCAATGAAAAAGAAATTATCAGGGAACTGGTTTCCTATAACCTGCAGTCGAGCATTATGGCCTGGAACCGGGTAAACATCGAAGACATCAAGCACTCCATTGACTGCGGGGTTGATTCTGTAGCCATTTCTGTTTCCACTTCGGACATCCACATCAACCATAAGTTAAAAACTTCCCGGGAATGGGTCCTTGAAAATATGATCGGGGCAGTAGAATATGCCAAAAAACATGATCTCTATATATCGGTCAATGCAGAGGACGCCTCGCGGACCGACATGGATTTTCTGGTAAAGTTTGCCCTGGAAGCAAAAGCAGCAGGAGCGGACCGGCTTCGCTACTGTGACACCATTGGGGTTCTGGAACCACTCAAAACATATGATATTGTTAGCTCATTAATCGATCAGACCGGAATGGACATAGAAATGCACACCCATAATGATTTTGGCATGGCTACCGCTAATTCCCTGGCCGGAGTTAAAGCGGGAGCCAGGTTTATCGGCGTGACCGTAAACGGGCTGGGTGAAAGAGCCGGTAATGCCGCCCTGGAAGAAGTGGCCATGGCTCTGAAGCACTTGTTCGGGGTAAAGCTCGATGTCAATACCAGGGATTTCCGAACCCTTTGTGATTACGTAGCCCGCGCATCGGGACGCCAGCTTAATCCATCCAAACCAATCGTCGGCTCCAACACCTTTGCCCATGAATCAGGTATCCATGCCGACGGTGTGCTCAAGGATCCTTCAACCTATGAAATTTTCAGCCCGGAAGAGGTAGGCATGGAAAGGCAAATTGTTATCGGCAAATACTCCGGGTCAAAGGCAATTAAAATGAAGTTTGTCGAATACGGAATCGATCTTTCCGAAGAAGAGGCGGCCGATCTGCGTGATGCCGTCAGGGAAATGACCGTGGATTTAAAGCGTTCCCTGTTTGATAAAGAGCTGATGTACATTTACGAAGACTACCTGTATGAAAAAAAGCGCGGGGCATTGAAATAAAAAGCATGATACCGCTGCCTGAATCAGCCTTTTAATAAATTGATCAGGGCTGCAGTCATTTCTTTTGTGCCGGACGATCCACCCAGGTCTGGTGTAACATGCTTACCTTCTTTAATCAGGGCCGTAAGGGCAGTGTCTATGCGCCGGGCCGCTTCCTTTTCATTAATATGCTCAAGCATTAAGACAGAAGCCAAAATCATTGCTCCCGGATTGGCCCGGTTCTTCCCGGCATATTTTGGAGCGCTGCCATGAACCGGCTCAAATACAGCTCCATTTTCCCCGATATTAGCGCCCGGAACAAGGCCAAGCCCTCCGACAAGCCCGGCACACAAATCAGATAATATATCGCCATAAAGGTTTGGCATTACCATTACATCATATTGCTGGGGTTTAAGCACCAGCTGCATAGCCATATTGTCTACGATTCGGTCTTCAAATTCAATTTGAGGGTATTGGTCTGCCACTTCCCTGGCTACATCAAGAAACAACCCATCCGACAACTTCATAATATTTGCCTTATGGACAGCAGTTACTTTATTTCTACCCTTCTTGCAGGCATAATCAAAAGCAAAGCGGACAATTCTTTCAGAAGCTTCACGGGAAATTATTTTTATACTCTCTGAAACAGTATCTGTTACCATGTGTTCAATTCCGGAATAGAGGTCTTCGGTGTTTTCACGGACTACAACTAAATCAATATCTTTAAAGGGAACATCGATGCCCGGAAAAGATTTGGCCGGGCGAAGATTGGCAAATAGATTGAACCTCATTCTCAGTTCAACATTGATGCTGCGGATTCCCGAACCCACAGGGGTAGTTAAGGGAGCTTTCAAGCCTACTTTTGTTTTACTTAGTGAACTAATAACCTGATCAGGCAGAGGTGTGCCGTGCTTTTCAACTGCATCTAACCCGGCCACTACTTCATCCCACTCAATATCAACTCCGGCTGCATCAATCACGGCAACTGCAGATTCAGCGATTTCCGGACCAATTCCATCTCCTCTAATTAAAGTAACAGTATGCATCGATTACCTCCAGGAATAAAGATTAGTTTACCGGACCTCTTCTTCCCGCAAAAACCGCCACTCTACCTGGTCCCAGATAAAAACAGCCCGCATTGACCATTCACTAAAGGGGAGCCCAATTTTTACGGTAACAAACTCATCTTCCCTTGACTCTTCCTTGTAGACTATAACTTCTTCTTCCGTTAGATCGTACTCTTCGAAGAACTTTTCCGGATCCTGGGCTTCGTCAACATGAAGCAGGGTTACCCTGGGATTGTCAATCCGGTTGATAAGCCAGTTCAGCAGAGCTGCTTCCAGCTGGTCATAATCAGGTTCTTCTTCCCCGTTGGGTTCGGTTTCTTCAGGTTCTTCTTCCGGTTCCGGTTCCGGGTCCGGTTCAGGTTCCTCCTCTACTTCAGCGTTCCCGGATTCTTCTTCCGGTAACTCCAGTTCCGGCGCTTCGGCTTCCTCTTCTTCCACCGGTATGAACAAATCCTCGTTTAAAACCAGGATGCCTACACCGATAATGACGAGGGCAAGCAGTATAACCAGCCCGGGGATAAAGCATCCTGCCTTGCCCTTGGGCTGGTAATCAAGTTCGGCGAATTCATCATTTTGTATTTCACTGCTGCCTTCATCACCAGGACCTCCGGAATCAGGCACATTTTTGTAAGCGTTGTGATCGCCATGATCCCGGGTAGA
>PUKV01000085.1 GCA_003550645.1 Syntrophomonadaceae bacterium
ATCTGGCCTGCTCCCATGGTCCAGTGCGGGGCGATGAGAAGATCTCTTGAAGTGGCCTGGCTGGCCAGGCGGTGGATCACAACATTTGGAGCAAGGTGTTCCAGGCAGTCACACAGAATGGGGATATAGTCCTCTTCTTTCTTATAGATAGACAGTTCTCCCCTGGCATATTGCCCGGCAAGAGGAGTGCCTTCAATCACCTGGAGGTGATGAAATTTAACCCCGTCAACTCCAAGATGATTGAGAAATGCGATGGTTTCCAGCATCATAGAAGCGGTTTCATCAGGCAGGCCGAGAATAATGTGGGCACAGATAGAAATATTTTTTTTCCGGGTTAATTTAACCGCTCTCTTAAATGAAGCAGCATCATGGCCCCGGTTGATCTGGTTCAGGGTTCGGTCGTGCGCTGATTGGAGGCCGTATTCTATCCAAACATGGTATCTTTGGGTGTATTCCTCTATTAATTCCAGAATTTTTTCTGTGATGCAATCCGGCCGGGTAGCTATGCTTAAACCGATAACTGCCGGATCGCAAAGAGCTTCATCGTATAATTCTTTTAGCTGGTTTAGAGGGGCGTAAGTATTGGTATATGATTGGAAATAAGCAAGATATTTGGCTTCGCTTCTTTTTTTCATGCCTTTTTGGAGCTGTTCAGTAATAGACAAAGGGTTTGAAGAATGATTTTCAGCGTTGATAAATGGAGCGAAGGAGGGATTGTAGCAGTAACTGCAGCCCGTTTTTGCGATAGTGCCATCACGGTTTGGACAGGAAAAACCGGCATCAAGAGGTATCTTATAAACAGGGTGGCCAAATATTTGGCGGAAATACTGGCTTAGCCGGTAATACCAGCCGGCTTTTTGTGTGTCAAAGCGATCAGTCATTAGTTCTTTCCCCATTACCTGTACTATCCGGGCTGTCCTTAAGCATGCTTTTCAATATATCGGGGCGCTCCAGGTAGAGAATCAGGACTGAAAGATCGGCCGGGGTTACACCCTCCATACGGCTGGCCTGGCCGATTGTAGCAGGGCGCACCTGCTCCAGCTTTTGCCTGGCTTCAGTGGATATATTTTTGGCTTTTTGGTAATCGAAGTCGTCCGGAATTCTTTTATCGTGCATCCGGGCGGTTTTTTCCACTGCCAGGCCCTGCTTGGCGATGTAGCCGGCATATTTGATCTGGTTTTCCAGCTCCTTAATTGTGCCCGGGGGTAGTTCGGGCAGGTCTTTATTTTCCCATTCCAGGTAGGCCGGGTAGTTGATTTCCGGCCGCCTGATTAGCTCCAGGGCGCTGATCGGTTGTTTGGGAGTTGATGAATGGTGTTTTCCTAAAAACGTTTCGATTGCGCTTCCCGGGTTATGCCTGGTTTTTTCCAGCCGGGCCAGTTCCTCTTCAATAAAGATTTTTTTCTCCAGGTGCAGCCTGTAGCGCTCTTCATCGATCAGGCCGATGGACCAGCTTTTTTCTGTTAAGCGCAGGTCGGCATTGTCCTGGCGTAGTAACAGGCGGTACTCGCCGCGGGAAGTAAAAATCCGGTAAGGTTCCTGGATTCCCCTGGTTACCAGGTCGTCGATCATTACTCCAATATAAGCTTCACTGCGTTTTAAAACCAGCGGTTCCTCACTTTTTAATAGTAATGCCGCATTAATTCCGGCTATCAGGCCCTGGGCGGCTGCTTCTTCGTAACCGGTAGTTCCGTTAATCTGGCCGGCTAAAAAGAGTCCTTGAACAGCCCGGGTTTCAAGTGAAATTTTCAGCTGGGTAGGAGGAGCATAATCATATTCGATCGCATAAGCCGGGCGCATAATCTTAACGTTTTCAAGACCTTTGATTGTGCGCAGGAATGACTCCTGGACATCAGGCGGCAGTCCGGTGGAGATGCCCTGCAGGTACATCTCTTCTATATCGGGGCCCTCAGGTTCGATGAAAATGGGATGGCGATCGCGTTCGGAAAAGCGGACCACCTTATCTTCAATAGAAGGGCAATACCGGGGTCCCGCACCCTTAATCAAACCGCTGTAGATCGGGGCCTGGTCGAAGTTTTTGCGGATTATTTCATGGGTGTCCGGGTTGGTGTAGGCCATCCAGCATGAAAACTGGTCAGAAGAAGTTTTTTTACTGCTGATCGAAAAACCTTGAGCCTCAGAATCCCCGGGTACTTTCTCCAATGTTGAAAAATCGATACTGCGCCGGTAAACCCGGGGTGGGGTGCCGGTTTTAAATCGATCCAGGGTAATGCCGAGTTCCTGCAGGCTTTTTGCCAGGTTATAGGAAGGGGTGAGGCTGCCCGGAGCGGCTGCAAAATGGAGGTCGCCCAGGAAAAGCCGGGCGCCGAGGTAAACTCCGCTGCAAATAATAACAGTCCGGGCCGGGTAAAAGGCGCCGCTGCGCCCTATAATACCCTTGATCTGTCCTTCACCTGTTATTATTTCTTCAGCCATGTCTTCCCTTAAGGTCAGAGCGGGTTCCTTTTCCAGGGCGATACGCATAGCCCGCTGGTAGCCCCACTTGTTGATCTGGGCTCTTAAGGCTTGCACGGCCGGACCTTTACCGGTGTTAAGCATGCGGGCCTGCAGGATATTCCGGTCGGCCACCCGGGGCATTTCTCCACCCAGGGCGTCTATTTCTTTGACCAGGTGGCCCTTGCCCGGCCCGCCCAGAGATGGGTTGCAGGCCATGAAGGCGACCATGTCTAAGTTGAGCGACAAAAGCAGGGTCCGGCAGCCCATCCTGGAGGCGGCCAGGGCCGCTTCGCATCCGGCATGGCCGGCGCCGATTACAATGACATCGAAGCCTGGCTCCGGGTTATTCGGCCGGAACACGTTTTTATTGTTGTTCCCTCTGGTCATTTTATGTAACCACCTGTTTCGGTTTAATCAGTTAAGCTTGTCAACCCTAAAATCCTGAGTAATTATGATATCGTCTTTATTGCGTTCAATTATGGCCCGCGAGACCAGTTTATTAAAAATATTCGAAGCCGCGGGCTATGGGCATCCGCCTGCCGGCGCCAAAAGCATTAGGGGTAATCCGGAGCCCCGCGGCCGCCTGGCGCCGCTTGTATTCTGAAGTGTCGACTAATTTGACAACCCGCCTGACTGTTTCTTCGTCATGCCCTCTTGCAATGATTTCTGAAGGAGAAAGGTTCATTTCCAGGTAAAGCTCCAGGATCGGATCGAGGATGTTGTAAGGCGGCAGGGAATCTTCGTCTTTTTGATCCGGCCTCAGTTCCGCCGAAGGAGCCTTGGTGATAATCCTTTCAGGGATGACTTTTTTCCCGTGTATTTCGTTGATATGATGGGCCAGCTCATACACCATCATTTTGCGAACATCGGCCAGGATGGCCAGTCCGCCGGCCATGTCGCCGTAGAGGGTACTGTAACCTGCAGCCAGCTCCGATTTGTTCCCGGTTACCAGGGCCAGGTACCCTTCCCGGTTTGATACCTGCATCAAAATTAGACCCCTCAGGCGGGCCTGCAGGTTTTCTTCCGCCAGGTCCATTTTAGGGCCCGCTCCTTCGTTTAGCAAGCTGATAAAGGTGTCGAAGGGCTTTTCGATTCCGAGGGTGCGGTAGTTAATACCCAGGTTCTCAGCCAGTTCCAGGGCATCTTCAACGCTGTGCCTGCTTGAATAGGGCGATGGCATAAGGATACCGAGCACTTTTTCCGGCCCCAGGGCTTCTGCCGCCAGGGCGGCGACAACAGCAGAATCGATCCCGCCGCTCAAACCGAGGACCACTTTACTGAAACCGGTTTTGGCCAAATAATCGCTGGTTCCTAATTCCAGGATCTTTTTGATGGTTTCGATATCGTCCCGGTCGGGGGGAACAATATTTGAAGCCGGCTTGAAGAGGGCTTCAGTTTCTACTATAAAAAGTTCCTCCTGGTCTAAAGAAGCCCTGTAGAGTAATTCTCCGCGGTTGTTGTAGACCAGGCTCGAGCCGTCAAAAACCAGTTCATCGTTTGCGCCCACCTGGTTAAGGTATATCACGGCGGTGTTATATTTTTTAGCCAGGTAAGGCAGCATATCTTCTCTGAGGGC
This sequence comes from Syntrophomonadaceae bacterium, assembly GCA_003550645.1. Lineage (GTDB taxonomy): Bacteria > Bacillota > Dethiobacteria > DTU022 > DTU022 > B1SED10-74M. Next base: position 4,034 of record PUKV01000085.1, read on the forward strand.
GTGCTTGCCGTAGTGGTAAGGCGAAGCGGACAGGTTCAGCAGCAGGCGGGCGCCCTGGGCGAAAAGCCCTTGCAGCGGATCGCTGTCATACAGCGGATCGTTAAAATATTCCATATCGTTCCAGGTGTCTTCACAGACAGTGACGGCAGTCGGAATACCATCCAGCATTTCGATTTTCCGCTCCAGGCAGGCAGTATAGTACCGGGTTTCATCAAAGACGTCGAAATAGGGGAGCAGGGTTTTTAACTGGGTTGATTTGATTGCACCGTTTTCCAAAAGCAGGGCTGCATTGTAAAGCCTTCCACCCTGGCGGTGATTGGCACCGATCAGGATGGGGATGCCGGTTTTTGCGGTTAACGGCATCAGTTCTTCTGTAATTAATGAATGTTCTTTATCCAGGAAGCCCTTGTAATTGAGCATATCCCGGGGTGGATAGCCGGGCAGGGATAGTTCGGTGAACACCACCAGGTCCGCTTTCCTCTCCAAACCCGCTTGATAGTATTCTTTAACTTTTTCCAGGTTCTGTTCCAGGGCTCCGATGGTTGGGTTGAGCTGAGCCAGGGCAATCCGCAATATAGATTCCTCCCCATAAAATAATTAACTCACGGGAAGGCGACTTTCCCCGTGAGCTTTTTTCCCGTTTAAGGTGTAAGTCTATTCTGGCTGAAATTATAATCAAGCGCAGCTTTAAAGTCAAGGTATGTTGCCAGGGCCGGAGTGGACACCTATAATGGGAGTAGCAGTATTAATATGTGCGGAAGCTATTCGGCTGCTGACTTAGTTGTCGAGAATATGAACTCTTAATATATTTTACGGAGGTGCTGCAATGCTTGAGGTGTATGTCAAGGACGGTTGCCCGTACTGCGAAAAGCAAATTGAAGTGCTCAAAAAGAAGGGTGTGGATTATAAACTCTACAATGTCAGTTCAGACCGGGAGGCTTTAAAAAAAGTTCGCCAGGAATACAAGGCCGACAAGGTTCCGGTTGTAATAGAAGATGGTGATTTAAAGAGTATTGGCTTTGGCGGTGGAGGCTGAGGGATTTAAAATAAGGCCGCCGGGAGCGGTCTTTATAACCAGTTCTTGACCCAACAGCCGAGCTGCCTTATTGATAAGGGTTATGGCCCTGGTTGAGCTGTCACCAATCCAAAAGGTAGTTCGGCTGACGCATAATAATTAAATTTGATTTTACAGTAAGGCTTCAACTTCGAGCAATAAACTGGAATATTTACCCGGATTAAACCGGCGCATTTAAGCGCAGGCTTTCGGTCAACAATGGTCACAGTGCCAGGGCCATTATTTTTCCTGGAGAGATGGATCCTCAACCGGGTCCAGGTGGACGATCGTTTTACAGTGGAACCTGCTGCAGACATGGTCTTCTACCTCTTGGGCAATTTCGTGTGCTTCTTCAAGGCTGAGAAAGCCGTTTACTTCGACATGGATAGTAATTACCTTCCATGACCCGTAGTCGTGCATTTCCAGCCTGTGGGCGTCGACAACGCCTTCGACTTCCCTGGCGCAGTTAATAACCTCTTCATGCAATTCGTCTGCCGGGGCTTTGCCTAGCAGCCTGCTGGAAGAATTGCGGAGTATTTTTATGCCTGTATAAACTATGTAGAGGGCGATAGCAATCCCGAGGTATGCATCCAGGGCGTAAAGCCCAAAATAGCTGCCGAGCAAGGCAACCAAAACCAGCCCGGAAGAAAGGGAATCGCTCCGGTGGTGCCAGGCGTCGCCTTCCAGGGTGTCGGAGTCGATTAAACGTCCGAGCCGGACGGAGAAATAATACATGAATTCTTTGAGGATGATGGCAGCAATGACCGCAATGATGGCGGCTCTAGAGGGGCTGGCCACAACTTCACCGGCCAGCCGGTTATAAGCGCTATAGATGAAAGCGCCCCCGCCTCCAAACAGCATCAGCCCAATACCCAGGCCGGCCAGGTATTCTGTTCGCCCGTGCCCGTGAGGGTGTTCACTGTCTGCTTTTTTACCGGCCATAAGGAAGCCGATTAATACAACCAGGGAAGAAAAGATGTCGGAGGCACTGTGGAACGCGTCGGCTATCAGGGCCAGGCTGTTGGTAAGCAGGCCAAAAATTAGTTTTAGGAGGGTCAGGAAGATATTGCCCACCAGGCCGACCCAGCTTCCGATCCTGCCGATCCGGCTTCTCTCGCAAGGATTCCTTAAATCCCTGTTTTCTGTTATTTTTTCGGCCAGCCGGCCGCCAGGTGATTTCATGAATTAATACCCATTCTTTTCAAATTACCCATTATTATAACATAACCGTGGGATTGTTCCATGCGCCGTGCCTGAAAAAATAGTATTAATCACATTAGGCTATGCTCTCGAAGGGCATTTGCTTAATATTACCATGATTAATCCGGGATTGCTCAATCTTTGAATGCTATCCTTAATTATACGGCCCTTTTTCCCTTTTGCGAAAAGACAGGGGGTATGACATAATAATGTGGTAAAGGCTGTTTCTTGAACTGGCAGTAATAGAAGGCGCCTCCGGTAAACGGGCCGGACATTTTTAGAGGCAATTAATAAAACACCCGTATAACAATCAACATCAGGCGCGCCCTGAACGATTAAATACGGTTTTTTTTATTTAAAGCCGGAGTTTTGGCCTTTTTAAAAAGAACTGCCGCTCTACTATTATAGTAACCAAAGGAGGTGAACAGCCCGGTCAATATAACCGGGCTGGACGATTGAGCCAAAGAGGAGTTATAGTAGGTAAGCCTTATGAAAGATTAAGCCAGGAACAGGTTGAAATTATTAACCGCACTTCACTGGATCTGCTAAAGGATCCGGGGATTCTCTGCTACCACGAAGAAAGTGTTTCCATGCTGGAGAAAGCCGGTGCTAAAGTTAAGGCGACCAGAGAAGGCGAGCATGATGCATGGTGGGTCAGTATCCCGGAAAAGGTTGTCAAACAGGCCCTGGATACAGCCCCTTCCAAAGTGACCCTTGGCGCAAGAAATCCAGAAAACCAGGTTGTTATGGATGCCGAAGTAACCAGGATCCATTTTGGCAGCGGTTCGGAAACAAACTACTGGCTGGAAATTGAACCGGAAACTTTTAGTTCCAAGAAAGATGGAAGAGAGCAGGTTTTTCCGGTAATGAAGAAAAGCCGGGGTAACCTCGGATTCCTTGCCCGTTCAGCTCACCTGGCCAATAACCTTGAAAACCTTGATTTCTTCATTCGCAATGTCAATGTTCAGGATGAAGATGTTACCACGGAAAACAAGGATGTCAATGTCTTTTTTACATCTCTAAATAACATTACCAAGCCCGTTGTGGGCGGCATTGCCGACTTTAATCAATTGAAACAGGTTGTGGGCATGGCGGAAATAATTGCCGGAGGCAGGGAAGAACTGGTTAAAAACCCTGTTACTTCGTTTATTACCAGCGTGATTAAAAGCCCGCTGCAGGTAGTGGCGGAGACTGCAGAAAAGTTGATTGAAATTGCCCGGATGGGACTGCCGGTGGTTATTTCCACTTCACCCCAGGGCGGCTCAACCGCCCCGATCGATGAGCTGGGCATGGTTGCCCAGGTTAATGCTGAAGCTTTGACCGGAATAGTAATCAACCAGCTGGCCAATCCGGGAGCGCCGGTAATTTACGGTGCCGTGCCGGTACGGGCCCGCATGGACGATTTGCATGATATGTATGGGGTGCCTGAATTCTGCCATTACAATATGGCCTGCGCCCAGATGGCCCGGCATTACAAAGTGCCCTGTTATTCTACCGCCGGGGTAGGGGATGCCAAAGTGCCAGGGGTCCAGGCTGCCGTGGAGAAAATGTTTACTTATACGGCAGTACCCTTTGCTGCGCCCGACCTGCTTCATTATGCTTTTGGCCTCCTGGATAAGACCCAGACCTTCTCTCCCGAGCAGGCTGTGCTGGACAACCATCAGATTGGCATGGTCAAGTTCCTGCACCGGGAAAGCGGCGTGACAGCCGAGGCAGCGGAGGAAACCCGGAAAGTGGTCCGGGAAGTAATGAACAGTCCTTACCGGATGTATGCCCGGCATGCCCGGAAAATGCTGCGCAAAGGCGGCATATTTGAAGGGTTCCCCTTTGAAGGCGAATCCGACGATCAGGATGAGACCCTGCTTAAACTCCATGAGCGCTTCAAACAGATCGAAGGCGAGGAACCGGAGCATCTTCCGGAGGATATGTGTAAAAAAATATTCGACCAGACCCCCGGTTTGCTGCCCCGTTTAAACCCGCACGCAAAATGATCGGGAAAGTCGAACCTTTGTTATGGAGCTCTCAGCAGCTGTATAACAAAGGGTTTCGTAGAAATATTTTATACAGGCCATATAAAATGGTTTGCATGGTTATATAACTATAATTATAGCGACAGCGAAGCTAAGGAGGAAGAAAGTTGAAAGAAGAATTGATTGAACGTATAGTGGAAAATGTCCTGCAGGGACGACGTGACAAGGATGATGAGGGTATCGAAGAGGACTATGCCGGGGAACCGGGTGTAGCGGAACTGGTCCAGGAAGCACTGGATAATGGAATCGATACCAATACAATACTGCTTGAGGGTTTAAGTAAAGGCATGGAGCAGGTTGGTCAAAAGTATGAGACAGGTGAATATTTTATTCCTGATATGCTAACTGCTGCAGAAGCAGTTGAAGCAGGGATGAAAATCATGGAACCACACCTGGCCGGTGAAGGAGAAAGTGAAGGCAAGGGTAAAGTAATCATGGCGACGGTAGAGAAAGACCTGCATGACATCGGCAAGAACCTGGTTTCAATTATGCTTAAAGGATCCGGGTTTAATGTAGTAGATCTGGGCATCGATGTGCCTGCTGCCCGAATAGTGGAAGCGGCAGAAGAAGAAAAAGCTGAACTGATCGGGCTTTCGGCCCTGCTTAACACTACCATGGTTAACATGGAAGATGTCGTCAGGGAACTGGAAAACAAAGGCCTCCGGGACAAGATCAAAGTCATTATCGGAGGAGCGCCTACATCAGATGATTTTGCAGCTGAAATAGGGGCCGACGGTTACGGAAAAGATGCTTTTGCCGCTATTCGGGTAGCAGAAAAACTTTTATCAGGAGGGAATAAATAGCATGGATGCCGATAAAGCTTATCAAGAAGCGATACGTCATGGGAGGTACAGTGAGCAGGTGCAAGGCCTGCGCTGTAAATATGATCATGTTCGTATCCACTTTGAAGACTTTATAACCTCTTACTATTTGAGGCCATACCTGGAAGAGATGGTCAAGTACAAGGTGAATAAGAATGGAGAAGGGCTGCGCTTTTATGACCTGGGCTGCGGGACCGGAGATGGATACGAGCTGCTCAGCAAAATGGCCCGGCACGCCAGGCTGTCGCAGTTCGATACCCGCCTGATCCAGGATGATATGATGGACCAGTACAAGGGAATTGATCTAAGCATTGAACTGCTGAAAGAAGCGGAGAACCTCTTTGGCGATTATGAACATGTCAACTTCTG
>PUKV01000222.1 GCA_003550645.1 Syntrophomonadaceae bacterium
CTTATTACCAGCAAGTTTGTGAACAACCGGTGCTGGGTGTAATCGAACCCGGGGTTCGCGCTGCCCTGGACTACAGCCAAAACCACCGTATCGGGGTGATCGGCACGGAGGGGACGATAAGTAGTTCGGAGTATGAAAAAGCATTAAAACAGAAAAATGGTTCCCTGCATGTTGTTTCTCAGGCATGTCCCCTGTTCGTCCTGCTGGTCGAAAATAATCTTGTCGAGACCCCCGAAGCGCGTAAGGTCGCTCATGAGTACCTTGATCCTATGTTGAGCGAAGATATTGACACCCTGATCCTCGGCTGCACCCACTACCCTTTGATGGCAGACTTGCTTCAGGATGTGACAGGGCCTTCGGTCAGGCTGATCAATTCAGCTGAAGAGATAGCCTGTGATGTGGAAAAAATCCTGAAAACGTCCGGCCAGGAAAACCTGCTTAACAATAAGAATCCCCGCCACCGTTTTTTTGTCAGCGGTAGCACCCGGGTTTTTGAAGAAGTGGCATTTAAGATGCTGAAAGGTGAGATTAAAGCTTACCAGGTTAAGCTGTAGCGGCCGGGTTGCAGGCTTATTTTTCCAGAAATTGGCCCACACTTACAGAAGGGGTAATAAAGGAGGCCAGCAGTTGTGGTTTCCGTTAAAAGGACAGGTTTCCCCAACCTGGAACAGGCCGGTCCGGATAACCACCCTGCTGGTTTATGGTTGTTTAAATTACCCCTCATACATGGGTCGTTTCCTGGTTGTGTGATCTAAATTTTACATCTCCCGCAAACGCCTGATCCGCTCTTCTGCCGGTGGGTGGGTTGAAAACAAAGCACTCTGCCTGTTTGCCGACCTGGCCCCGAGAGACGGGTTAACGATATAGAGCCCTTCCAGGGCTTTGTTTTCTATGGGGCTGTTTTTAACCTGCTGGTTGGTGATCTTTTCTAAGGCACTGGCCAGGCCTTCGGGGTAGCCGGTAAAGTTGGCCGCCGTGGCATCGGCCAGGTACTCCCGCTGCCTGGAGATGGCAAACTTTAAAAGCTGGGCAAAAATAGGGGCCAGGATGGCCACTATAAGCAGGATCAAGAGCATAATGATCTGGCCCTGTCCGCCCCTGCGGCCGCCTCCCCGGCCCATACCGCCAAACAGCATCATCCGGCGGGCAATCACGCTGACAAAGACGATCGTCCCGGCCAGCACGATGGCTACCGTGGCCAGTAGGACGTCGTAATTATTGATATGGGCCATTTCATGGGCAATAACCCCTTCCAGCTCCTGCCGGTCCAGGCGGTTCATCAGCCCCCGCGTAACGGCAATAATTGCGTTGTCCGGGTTGCGCCCGGCAGCAAAAGCATTGGGTACCTCGGTTTCGATAATGTAGATTTTAGGCATCGGCTTCCCTGCGGCTATGCTCAGCGCTTCCACCGTGTTGTAAAGGTAAGACTCATCCTGCTTGCTTACTTCCCGGGCCCCGGCCATTTTAGTGACCACATTTTGCCCGCTGTAGTAGCTGATCAAAAACAGCACGACAAAAACAATACCGGCCATGATTATCCCCACTACGGGATCGCCAATGTAAATGCCGATAAAATAACCGATCGCCCCAAACAGAAGGGCATACAGGAAAAAAAGGAAAAAGGTTCTTCTCTTGTTGGCTGCTATGCGGCCGTAGATGGGATCGATCATTTGTCTTCACCACCCTGCAGGTTGATTTCCGGGGCCGACCGGGCCCGCTCTGACTCTATTGCAAAATATTCTCTGGTTTCAAAATTAAACAGCCTGGCAATTAAGTTGGTCGGAAACCGCTGGACCATCGTGTTCAGGGCCATGACCGTCCGGTTGTAACGCTGCCTGGCATAGGCGATCTTGTTTTCGATGCCGGCCAGTTCCTCCTGCAGCATCATGAAGTTCTGGTTTGCTTTTAGGTCGGGATAGTTCTCCGCCACCGCGAAAAGGGTTTTAATTGCTTTTTCCGCAGTTTGATCCGCTCCTGCGTTTTCCTTAATACTGGAAGCATTAAGCCATTCCGACCTGGCCCTGGTCACAGCTTCCAGGACTTCCCGCTCATGTTCCATGTAACCCTTGACTGTATTGACCAGGTTGGGGACCAGGTCAAAGCGTTTCTGCAGCAGGGTGTCGATATTGGAGTAAGCCTTGTCGGCCATATTGCGCATGCTGACCAGGCGGTTGTAGCTGTAGATTAAAAACAGGGCAATCAGGATCAAAACTGCTGCTAAAATATAGGTGCCGTCCAAGATTGGTCCTCCCATCTGAATGTTGTGGTATTGTACTCGTGATATTTATGGTTCGTAACCGCACTTTATGTTCGCTTTAGTATTCTCAAGCAGGCTGGCGCTAAAGCGAATGATTAAAGTTTAAGCTGTGCCAAAAGGCCGGTTCGAGCGTCCTTTCTCTCCACATTATACCTGCTGATTAAAAAAAACGGAAGGAAATGAACAGGATGTGAGGAATAAAAAGGCATAAAAGTGATTCTATTTATATTTTTGAATGAAAGGAAAACTATAGATGAGAATTGACGGTAGAAACTTAAATGAAATGCGCTCTCTCAAGATAACCCGCTCCTACCTGAAGTACCCGGAAGGCTCTGCGTTGATCGAACTGGGTGATACCTGCGTCCTCTGCACTGCCTCGGTGGAAGAAAAGATCCCCGATTTTTTGAACGGTCTCGGCCGGGGTTGGGTAACGGCGGAATATGCCATGCTGCCCCGTTCTACGGAAACCCGCATTGCCAGGGAAAGGGCGGGTGTCAATGCCCGCAGCCTCGAGATACAGCGCCTGATCGGGCGTTCCCTGCGGGCGGCAGTTGACATGGAGGCGCTTGGAGAAAGGACTGTTCGGGTAGACTGTGATGTGCTTCAGGCGGACGGTGGGACCCGTACGGCTGCCGTCAGCGGCGCTTATGTCGCCCTGGCCGAAGCATTCTTCTATTTGTTGCAGCAGGGGCTGATCACCCGGTTTCCCCTTTATGACTATCTTGCCGCCATCAGTGTAGGCCGGCTCAATGGCACCTATCTCCTGGATCTCTCTTATGCCGAAGACTCTCAGGCAGCGATTGACATGAACCTGGTCATGACATCAGGCGGGGAGCTGGTTGAAATCCAGGGCACCTCGGAAGAGAAACCATTTAGCCGTGAACAGCTGGACAGGATGCTTGATTTGGCTGCAGGCGGGATTGCCGTGATTGCCGGCCGGCAGAAAGAGGCCCTGGGCCCGGAGATCGAAAGTCTAATCGCCGCCTCTGCCCGGTAACCTGATTTTTGATTGCTGCTTAAAAAAAACTGCATTTGCCAATCGTTAAAGCTGTAATTGAACCGGCTTAGCCTCAGGCTTTCGCCCGGGTTGACCTTTTGAAAAGCTCATCCAGGCATTCGTTCGGTGATTTATTATTTGCCTGCCAGTCCGCTCCAGGCTTCGCTTCACCGGCATTTCCAGGCCGGCACTTTGTGTTTGCTTCAGCTTTCTTAAGCAGGCCGGCACTGTGCAGGCCATGAAGATGACAGGTGAAACGTCCCCGTGTCATGCGTGTCATGAAAAGCGAGGAGGTTGGGTTTTTGAAGAAGCTGGTCCTGGCTACTAATAACCTCAATAAGGCGGTTGAGATTAAGGAACTCCTGGAAGACCTGGACATTGCTGTCCTGACCCTGCAGGATTATCCGGGAATCAAGATGCCGGAAGAAGATCGACCCGATTTTGCCGGGAACGCTATAAAAAAAGCGGAAGCGGTGTCTGCTGCTACCGGCCTTCCGGTCATGGCTGACGATTCGGGCCTGGAAGTGGATGCCCTGGGCGGCCGTCCGGGGGTTTATTCAGCCCGGTACGCCGGTGAAGGTAGCAGTGACCGGGCAAACAACGAACTTTTGCTAGAAGAACTGGCCGGCCTTCCACCGGAAAAACGCACTGCCCGTTTCAGGTGCGCCGTTGCAGTTGCCTTTCCTGGAAAACAAACTATCGTCGTAGAAGGGACCTGCCCCGGGCGCATTGCTGAAAAACCGCTGGGAGAAGGCGGGTTTGGTTATGACCCGGTCTTTATTTACGAACCGGAAGGTCTCACTTTTGCCCAGATGCCTCCGGGTGCTAAAAACAGGGTCAGCCACCGGGGCAAAGCCCTGGCGAAGGCCCGGGAACTGCTCAAGGGTTTAGTTTGATACTGCAACAGTTGGCGCTTCCTGCATCCTGCGGTAATAACGTTTGATTTCCTGGAACAGGTGGAACAGCGAGGCCTGGCTGATAAACTCCGCTCTTGTTTGCGGTGGCTCAGTGTCTGCAAAACGCTCCTCCATTTTATTTATCATCCGGTCAACCATGGCGAAATGATTTTTCCGGCCCGAAACAGCCCGGTACTGCATTTTCTGCACGATCCGGAACAGCTGGATTACAGAAGCGGCCTGGGGGATCCGGACCGGAATGCGCCGGGCCAGGTTATGCATTTCTTCCAGGCGGCTCAGCTGGGACTTGAAAATGAGGAATGTTTTGTAATACCGGTCCGAATCGGTATCGCGGTTAATAATGAAGCGCTGTTCTCCCTGGAGCAGTTTCGAGTTCTCCAGGCCTACTTCGATGATCTGATTCAAACTGGCAACTTCTTCCTGGAAAGGTTCGTCGTTACAGCCCGGTTCCAGCATTTCGTGCATGATAAAATCGATAGCTCTCCTCAGTCCTTCTTCAGCCTGCTGGAGCTTTTGCACGACCTCTTTTTTGTGGTTGGGTGTAAACAAATAGTTGAAAAGCAGGCCGCTCATGGCTCCGATCAGGGCTGTGAAAATTTGCTGGATTGAAAATAGCAAAGGCACCGTATCACCGTTACTGCTGAAAATCACTGTGATCGCTGTAATTGCCGTCAGCACAATATGTTCCTGCCATTTAAGCTGCAGGCAGATATAGATTGCGGCAATGACTACCAGGCCGTAGCCAAGGGGGGAGATCCCGAAGAAATAGCTGAAGGTAGTGCCCAGGACTCCGCCAATCAGGACACTGCCGATCTTGGCCATACTCTGAAGCAGGGAATGGTAGAAAGTTTTCTGAACGGTAATTAAGGCTACGATTGCAGCCAGGTTGATGCGCTCCAGCCCCAGCTGCTGGGCGATAAAAATAGCCAGGGTTACGGCCAGGGCGGTTTTTAAGACCCGTCCTCCGACCGGGAAGCGCTTCAGGTTAAAATTCATGGTGGATACTCCAGTAAAAACAATTTAACGGCCTCCGCAGAGGCCATCCCCATTATTATACCTGATTGTTCCCGGTTGTAAACGCATATTCATTGTGACGATAAAAATCATTTAAGTCATTCGGAAAGCTTGCGCAACCTGGTTTATTATTATATAATATGGACGCTTACAAAAGGCAGTCCAGTCTAATAGTATACTGATTTATGTCGGGGCGTAGCGCAGTTTGGCAGCGCACTTGGTTTGGGACCAAGGGGTCGCCGGTTCAAATCCGGCCGCCCCGACCACTTCTACTCCATTCCTTCATTATGCCTGAACAGGCATTAAGCCCGCTTTATTCACCACGCTTTCAATTAAATATAAGCTTAGCTACAGCCTGTTTTGCCTGGTCCTGCCTGTACTACAGCGAAGTTCATATCGTGGATTAAAGCCCGCTTACCCAGGGAGAAATCCATGGGAGCGATTCTACTGTCTTCCTATTAGCCTGCGCTTTGCTTCAAGGCGCCAGAACCGTTCCCATGGCAGTTGTGGTTACCACCTTCGAGCTCCTCACCACAGATCGCCCCTACAGAGATCCTTTTGCCTGCTGCAATTTTTGCGGCGAGTGCCTGCAGCGCTGCCCGGCCGGGGCAATCAAGTTAGTAGGGAGGGAAAGAAAAGCGGGAATGGACAGGACGGTTTGCCAGGATTACCTTGATAATAAGATCAAGCCCCGTTTTAAACCCCGTTACGGATGCGGAAAATGCCAGACGGCGGTGCAGTGCGAACAGGAGATCCCGCGCAGTTAAATCAACAAAACCCATAATGATAATTAATATTACTGTATTTATATATAATACAAACATTATTTTCAATCATTTCATAGATAAGAGGGATTCTTAACTTTGTGTCGAATTAATAAATTGGTAAAGGAGTATGGAATGTGTATAAGAGGGTGACAATTATTCAGCTTATGCCCATAGTATTGCCCGGCTTGCTTATGAAAACTGAAGCGAATCTAAATTGCAAGCATGGAAATGCAGGTGAAGCTAAGCAGTTACAAAAATTGATAAATTTCAGGCTAAGGGCTTAAGAATTAAATAAAGAAACCGATATATAGAAAAGGGGAGGTTTGCATTATTTCAACGGGAAGAAGTGCGCAAAAGTGGAATAATAGCAGCATACCGGCGCTTGCAGTAAAATTATTCCTGGCAACCCTGGTCCTGGCCAGCCTGGTTTTTTTGCTTGCGGCCTGCGCAGGCCCTGATGAGCAGGTTAACGGTGACCCCGCGCCGCCTGAAGGAAAAGAAACCGTCAGTCTGGTTTACGTGGACTGGGTCTCTGAAGTTGCCAGCGTTCATGTGGTCAAAGCCGTGATCGAAGACAGGCTGGGTTATAACTGCGAACTGCTTTCGGTTTCGGCCATCTCCATGTGGGAATCAATTGCTGAAGGTGATCAGGATGCTATGGTAGCGGCCTGGCTTCCCTCCCTGCATGCCCACTACTACTCCAGGGTAGAAGACGAAGTCGTTTACCTCGGACCCAACCTGGAAGGAGTCGAAATGGGCCTGGTGGTGCCGGGCTACGTGGAAATCGAATCGATTGCCGAAATGCATGATCACATCGAAGATTTTGAAGGCAGGATAATTGGCATTGATCCCGAGGCCGGCTTGATGGAAAAAACAGATCAGGCGCTAGAGGAATACGGGCTGGAATTTGATCTGATCTCGGGAAGCGACCTGACCATGACTTCCGCCCTGGAAATTGCTTTTGAAGAAGAGCGCTGGATTGTAGTTACGGGCTGGAGCCCTCACTGGAAATTTGCCCGCTGGGACTTAAAGTACCTCGATGATCCGGGGCAGGTCTACGGCGATTCTGAATATATCGGTACCATTGTCCGCAAAGGCCTGGAAGAAGATATGCCCGAGGTTTATTCTTTCCTGGAGAAATTTTACTGGGATTCTCACGATATGGAGCAGGTGATGCTCTGGTTCAGCGAGGAAGAAATGAGCCCCGGACAGGCGGCAAAACGCTGGATAAATGAGAATGAAGAGAAAGTGGATCAGTGGCTGGACCACTGATGTTAATATCTTAACCAAGAGGAAAAAACATGACTTATCATCCCCGAGGCATAGTTTATAATGCGGTTGAAGGGAATTATTTTAATGTCTGGTTCATTGTTTCTATAGTCATAACTGTATTTCTGATCTTAATCCTGGCCTGGTACCTGGTGTATTCCAACGAAATGATCGAAAGTTTTGAACAGCAGGAACTGGCCGTACAGCAGGTGTCGGGCCAGCTGCAGCGCTACACCGACAACCTTGAAATGGCGGCTAAGATGGCCGCCGCTACCGGCGACCTGCACTGGGAGATAGAATACAATGATTACCGGTCCAGGCTTGACGATGTATTCGAGCGTATCCCTGCACTGGTAGCTACGGAAGAAGCCCAGGGACAAATTGACAGGATTAAAACTTACCGCGAGGAAATAGATGCCATAGAAGAAGAAGCCCTGGGCCTGGTCGCCCGCGGCCAAAAAAGGGAGGCCGCTGATCTCCTGGCCGGCTGGGTTTACACCGGCAACCAGCTTGAAGTTATCGTGTCTACTGAAAACCTGGCCTCGATCATGAACAGCCACATCAATGAACGGATTGCCTATGAACAGCAATTAACCAGGACACTGCTGTGGATTCTTGCTGCCTGCCTCTTTGTCCTGATCATCTCCTGGTGGGTGACCATCAAAATATGGCGGTCCAGTGTCAAGAAAAAACTGGAGAAAGATCAGGAAGTCAAGTACTTAAGCTACCATGATGCCCTGACCGGTCTTTTCAACAGGGCTTATCTCGAAGAAGAGATGGCCCGGGTGGACAATCTCGCCTTCCTGCCGGTGAGCATTATCATGCTTGACTTTAACAACCTCAAGCTGGTCAACGATACTTACGGGCACAATGCCGGCGACCAGGTATTGAAAAAGGGCGCGGCACTGCTGAAGGAAAACTGCCGTGATAATGATACCCTGGCCCGTTGGGGTGGTGATGAGTTTGTAATTCTGCTGCCGCGGACAGATGAAAACAGCGTCATGACTATCAGCCGCCGTATTATTAATGAATGCCGCAAAACTTACAGCAGCAGCGTCCCCGTTTCTATGGCGCTGGGCTCGGCCACCAGGGTTTCCCTGGGGCAGGATATTTTAAAATGCCTGAAAGAAGCCGAAGACCGGATGTACGACCATAAGCTGAGTGAGGGAAGAAGTTCCAGGAGCGCCGCCCTGAAAGGTCTGCTTGAAAGCCTGGAAAATAAAAGTTTTGAAACCGAAATCCATTACCGGTGTATGGAAGAGATGAGCAGGCTAATTGGTAAAGAGATGGAGCTTCCCGAGTCTGAAATTGCCCGGTTAAAGATGCTGGCCAGGATGCATGATATCGGCATGATTGACCTGCCCGACCAGGTGCTGGGCAAGTTGGGACCTCTAACTGAAGAAGAATGGGGCCTGATCAAAAAACATCCGGAAACAGGTTACCGGATTGCCCGTTCTTCGAAAGAGCTGGCCTACATAGCCGATGGAATTTTAAACCACCATGAGCACTGGGATGGTTCCGGCTACCCGGAGGGCTTAAAAGGAACAGAAATTTCCTTGCTGGCCAGAATTATTGCCGCAGCCGATGCTTTCGAGGTCATGAAAAACGGCAGGCCGTATAAAAAACCGATGACCAGGGAAGAAATAATTGCCGAATTCAAAAAATGTTCCGGCAAACAGTTTGATCCCGAGATTGTGAAGATTTTGATCAGCATAATCGAAGATGAAAACACCCTCAATACTTCCACCCTGCTCTTCAGATAACCCCGCACCGGGTAATTGTTTGGCCATGGCAGATAAATTCACCCCGATTTTGGAAATATTATTTCCCCAAACTATCTCGAAATGATAAAGTATTCTAGAGATAAAGCATAAATTTACTGTGCCGGTGACAGCTTGTTTAACCGTTTATGCGGGAAGCTAACGGCACTGGACGCTGTGCCGGTATGGTGGAATGTGAACCGCTATAATGTTTAGCTAAAAAAGGAGGAGTTTAATTGGTAGAGGAGATGCGGACGATCCTGCAGGAGAGCAGGGTTGACCAGGCGGTCATGGACCGCTATGTTGCTGAAGCGGCGGAGATAGTTGGTAAAGATAATCTTTCGGCCAACCAGGCAGATTTGCTTTCTTCCTGCCGCGATTACTGGCCGGTGAACAGTGTGTGGATGATGGAAGGTGCTTTTGCGGCCCTGCCCCAGCTGGTGGCCTGGCCGGAAACTACTGCGCAAACAGCGGGCCTGCTGGCCCTGGCCAACCGGGAAAATATACCGGTTACACC
>PUKV01000236.1 GCA_003550645.1 Syntrophomonadaceae bacterium
CTTTTAATCAGGGTGTCCCAGGTTCGACCCCTGGATGGCTCACCAAACCAACAAACACAGTAAAGACGGGAATATTAGCTCCCGTCTTTCTGTTTTTATGGGGTATTTTTTCGGGATAAAGGTGGCGATTACCATATTATTTACATACTATTTTCAATTTACAACTTATCTGCACGGCCTCCGTCCCCTGTTCTAAAAGCTGTATTTTTCTCCTTACCGGGAAAAAAGTAAAAATTGCTCCTGCAGCAGCCCGCATGTTATCATATAAGAAGCTTTATGGTTTTTTGATGAAAAGGGGGATCACCGTGAGTTCCAGGGTATTAATTAAGAATGCAGCTTTAGTAACGATGGACGAAAACCGCGGCGTTATTGACCAGGGCAACCTTCTTGTCGAAGACGGTATTATTAAAAAAATCTCCACCGGGCCTGACGAAATACCAGGGGATGTAAAGGTTATTTCCGGTGAGGGCAAAGTTGTTATTCCCGGGTTAATTAACCTGCACAACCATGCAGCCATGACCCTGTTCAGGAGTTATGCTGACGATTATCCATTGATGGAATGGTTGACCAAGAAAATATTTCCCGCCGAAGCCAAGCTGACTGAGAAAGATGTTTACTGGGGGACTTCCCTGGCCCTGCTGGAAATGATCCGGGGTGGAACCACCACTTTTGTCGATATGTACTATTTTATGGAACAAACCGCCCGGGCCTGCCAGGAAGGCGGCATCAGGGCCATGCTTTCCCAGGTATTTATCGGTGCCGAAAACAGCAGCAGAGGCTTTAACACCCTTGAAGACGCTGTTAAGTTTATTGAAGACTGGCAGGACCAGGACAACAGACTGATCCAGGCTATCCTGGGGCCGCATGCCCTCTACACCTGCCCGCCCGATTTCCTGGAGAGGGTCTTAAAAGAAACCGAGCATTTAAATACAATTATTCATATTCACCTCTCTGAATCCCGGGACGAAGTGGAGCAATCACTGGAGTCACACGGGAAGACACCGGTAGCCCTGCTTGATGATCTGGGTATGTTTGAAAGACAGGTGATTGCCGGCCACTGCGTGCACTTGAATGATGAAGATGTGCAAATTTTGAGTGAAAAGGGTGTCGGTATATCCCACAACCCCTGCAGTAACCTTAAACTGGGTAACGGCATTGCTCCATTGCAAAAACTTCTTGAAAATAATGCCTGCGTGGGCCTGGGTACCGACGGTGCAGCCAGCAATAACAACCTGGATATGTTCGAAGAAATTAAGCTTTGCAGTCTTCTGCAAAAAGGAATTCTTGCCGATCCCACGGTTATTCCAGCCAGGACGGCTTTTGAACTGGCTACCAGGGGTGGAGCAAGGGCCCTTGGTATGGATGGCAGCATTGGAATCCTTAAAGAAGGGGCCATGGCTGACCTGGCTGTAATCGATTTTAATAAGCCCCACCTGCAACCCCATAACGATCCGGTTGCCAACCTGGTTTATTCGGCTTCAGCCAATGATGTTGAAACGGTAATGGTTGACGGTAAGATCTTGTATGAACAGGGCGAATTCTTAACTTTAGACGAGGAAAAAATATATCATGAAGCTCAAGAGTGCGCCAAAAGGCTGCGCCAGTAGTTTTTTTGCATTATTTTAACTTTGCTTCGCCGGTGAAATGATACCGTAGAAGCCTGTAATTGCTGTTAAAAGTTGAAAGCAGTGGAAAGCCATCAGTCAAGTAAAAAGCCGGGGTGCGAACCCCGGCTGTTTTATGTCGATTTCTGATGTTTGCAGTATTCTTTTAACTGGTGGCAGCCTTAGTAACGGTAATGATCAGGCTTAAATGGCCCTTCAGGATTTTTGCCTATATACTCGGCCTGGTCGCTGCTCATCCTGGTCAGGCGGGCGCCAATTTTTTCGAGGTGCAGGCGGGCCACTTCTTCATCAAGTTCCTTGGGCAGCCTGTATACTGAGCACTCACGATCATTCTGGGCCAGATCAATCTGGGCCATGACCTGGTTGGTAAAGCTGTTGGACATTACAAAACTGGGATGGCCGGTGGCGCAGCCAAGGTTTACCAGCCGTCCTTCGGCCAGCAGTATAATGCTGTGCCCGTCAGGGAAAATAAACTGGTCCACCTGGGGCTTGATGTTGACTTTCTTGATACCCGGGTAATTTTCAAGTTCATTTACCTGGATTTCGTTATCAAAGTGGCCGATATTGCAGACAATGGCCATGTCTTTCATTTTTGCCATGTGCTCGGCCTTGATCACATCTTTGTTACCGGTTGCTGTTACGTATATATCTGCAACAGGCAGGGCATCTTCAATAGTAACAACCGAATACCCGGCCATGGCTGCCTGCAGGGCACAGATCGGGTCTACTTCCGACACCAGTACTTTTGCCTTTAGTGCTTCCAGGGCTTCAGCTGAACCTTTCCCGACATCGCCAAAACCGGCCACAAAAGCAGTTTTACCGGCGATCATCACATCTGTAGCCCGCTTTATACCGTCTACAAGGCTTTCACGGCACCCGTAGATGTTGTCAAATTTGCCCTTGGTAACCGAGTCATTGACGTTGATAGCCGGGCACAACAATGATTCTTCCCTTTCCATCTGGTAAAGGCGGTTTACGCCGGTTGTGGTTTCTTCACTTACTCCCCTGACATCAGTAACCATCGAATGCCAGTAGTTGGGATTCCCGGCCTGGATATCTTTCAGGAGCTTATTGACTAGCTGCAGTTCCTTATTTGAAGTCTCTTCATCCAGCATGGCCGGGTTGTCTTCTGCCTCATATCCCCGGTGGATCAACAGGGTGGCGTCCCCTCCATCGTCGACAATCTGGTGGGGGCCTTTATCGCCGGGCCAGTTCAGGGCCTGGTGGGTGCACCACCAGTACTCCTCGAGGGTTTCACCTTTCCAGGCAAAAACCGGCACGCCTTTAGGATCATCCTCGGTTCCCCCTTTTTCGGGTGGGCCGACTACGATTGCTGCTGCAGCTTGATCCTGGGTGGAAAAAATATTACAGCTGGCCCAGCGCACTTCCGCGCCAAGTTCAACCAGCGTTTCAATTAATACCGCGGTTTGAATAGTCATATGAAGGCTGCCCGTAATACGCAGGTTTTTAAGCGGTTTTTCCTGAGCGTATTTTTCCCTGGTTGCAATTAACCCGGGCATTTCTTTTTCCGCCATTTCAATTTCTTTTCTTCCCCAAGAAGCCAGGCTTAAATCGGCTACCTTGTATTCCATCTTAGTTTTCTCACTCATTTTTAATATAATTCCCTCCTGGTTTAAATTAGTTTATCGCCACTGCTCGTCGGCAATGGCTTTTCGAATTTCCCGGCTGCGCTCTTCATTAAATTGAGCTCCGGTTTGCCTTACAACCTGGGCGGCTATAAATGAGGCCAGTTTGCCGGCATCGGCATAAGAATAACCTTTGATCAGTCCATATAAAAATCCGGCGGCATAATTATCCCCTGCGCCGGTGCTGTCAACGGCATCAACCCTGTAGGCATCAACAGTGATACATTCTCCATCGGCGCAGCCAATACAGGAACCATCGGCACAGTTTTTAACGGCGGCAATAACGTTATTCTTAGCCAGCTCCAGGGATGCTTTTTCAGGATCATCGTAGCCGAGCATCAATTTTGATTCCTCGCGGTTAGCCAGCAGGATATCAACGCTGTCTTTGATCAGGCGGGTAAAATCGTCATAATGTCTCTCCACAACAAAAGGGTCGGCCAGGTCGAAAGCAACTTTAGTTCCCGCTTTGCGGGCTGTATTAATAGCATCCATTAAAGCTTTCTTTTGGTTGTCTGTATCCCACATGTAACCGGTAAAGTACAGGTAACGAGCTTCTGCAATTTTTTTATGGTTTACATTTTTAGGGCCAAATTCCCGGCAGGCACCCAGCCTGGTACTCATAGTCCGCTCATAGTCAGGGGTTACCAGCACAATGCAGCTTCCAGTTTCTACAGGGCTGGTGGAAAGGTCGGAAATGACCTTCTTTTCTTTCAGGCGGTCTTCGTAAATGCCACCGAGATTATCTTTTCCCACCATTCCGGCCAGGGCGGTTTCAACTTCCAGGGCAGCCAGTGTGATCATAGTATTTGGTGCCGATCCGCCGCAGTCATACAATTTATCGTAGCTTTCGATATAGTTTAATATTTCATTGCCCCTCTCGGTGTCAATCAGGGTCATGGTTCCTTTGTCCAGGTTGAGGACTTCAATATCTTGTTCGGTTATGTGGGCCAGGACATCAATCAGGGGGTTGCCTATACCGTACATTGCAAGACTTTTATTTTTAATGATCAAAAATATAACTCCTTTACGTTGTAACTTATGTTCAGATCCCTTTCCGGCAGCAATAATTTCATTCGGACTGGTTAGAGCAACGGTTCATAAAAAAATATCCTGCCGGTTGATAAAGTGAAGCGTCACTTTTTCATAGAAATAAACTGGTTTATTAGTGGAAGAGTTGTCGAATAAAAAAGGCTCGTTTGCCGGAGCCTTTAAATTATCTTGGGTTTTGCTATTCGTAGTTTTATAGCCTAAAATGTTTTAAATACCTCTTTCTGGCCAGGTCCGGTTAAAAAAAAATATTTCCTGCTTTGCAGGTTGGAGGCTTGATCTTCCAGTATGCGCCTATAAATTGGAAATAGCCTTGCTCAAAGTATAACACTTAACCCGGTGATAGTCAAACTTCCAATTTGGGAATTTGGGAGTCAGCTGCTGCCGGGCGCACAACATTAAGCGGCGGGGGTTTATGCCCCCGCCTATAATCCAACTCTATGCCGCCCTAAGGCCCTGTTTACTCTTCATATCCCCCGTTCCGGTTCCGGGCCAGCTTCCAGAACCCCTTAACGTTGGCGAACTGGGCATCCGGTACCAGGACCATGTTGTTGAACTTGGGAATCAGGTACTCCGAAAGCGCTTCTCCACCGCCTCCGGTCAGGAGAATGGTATCCAGTTCCCGGTAATCCCAGAGTGAGTCCAGTTCAGTCTTGATCTTGGAAGCGAGGTTATAAAATGCTTCTGATATTATGTCGCTGATATCATGATCTACGCCGGCGATTTTAATCGTTTTATTTTTTACGATTTGATCCAGTTCATAATCTTTTTTATCGATTTTGTACCTGCTCCTGATCATGGCGGCAATAATCTCGTATGCGCTGACCATCCCATTAATTGAGGAGGAACTGAGCCTGTCTACGAATTCCAGTGAATCGGAGACGACAAAATCCGCTGTTTTGAAACCAATATCGGCAATCCCGACAACCTTGTTGGACATCTCATGGTCGGCAATTTCACCGCTGCCGTTCAACACCAGGTTAAAAAGCGTACCAAAAGGCTGGGGAACTATATTAACCCCTTTAACCCTCATGTTCCTTTCTTCATCCTGACCCCTGATGCGAAGCCTAATATGGTGTTCCCCCGATAAGATATGGCTCAACTGCTCCTGGTAGCTTAAAATATAATTGGTCGGCAGGCCGGTAACTATGTTAAATTCCTGGTGCTGCTCCTTACTGTAAAGCCCGAGAGTGGTTAAAAACAAAAGCAGGGTGTTGAGGTCTTCAGGTTTCTTGATGTCCAGGGAGCGGCTGGGGATGGAACTCTGGCGGATCGCGTAATCTCCGATAAAATACTTTTTCCCGTTGTAGCCTATGGCGAGTGTGTCCAGCGGGGATTGATAGGTGGTAAGAACCGAGTGATATGATATATCTCTGCCTATCCCGGCCACACTGGGAAAAACAATCTCATTTTGACCGTTAAAACCCTTTACAAAACCATAACCAATATCTACGCCTAAAACTTCTTCATTCATAAATAGTCAACTCCTTATAATTATTGTAGTTTTAATAAAACAATACCTGTTTCGGCAGCCAGGCTGTCTTAGCTCGGTTAAGAGCTGTAGACCCTGTAGCTTTGCGCCCCTGTCTTTCGACAGGTTTGCCTTTTCGTGCAGGTATTTTGAGACATGTTGTTGATTAAAATATACATGATCAATATCCTTATGTCAACAATATTTTAAATTAGATGTATTTTATCTTAATAGTTATTACAATTTATATTAAACCAATTAATATTATTAGAATTGAATTAAACTTGTTAGTTTAAGTTTGTTTGCCTCTTACTTCTTATAATGCCACCTATATATGGTTATCGGCCCCACAACCAGATAATTAACCTCCTGTCTGAATTAACAGCATTGTCTTATAGTAAAAACGAGGGCGGCACTACGGGCTGGTGTCCGTCCTCGTTTAATTCAGTTGCTGCCAGTACCCGGGATGAATCGCCACCTTTTTTCGCCACCACAGGTATGGCGGGCTAATACACCTGGGGCGGTAAACCCTTTTTTATGGTGCTGTTTTTGATTCACCAAGGCCGTTAAGGGATGAGAAATAGTTACGGGTTATTTAAAAAATCAAGGTAGGCAAGGTAATCATCCGGACTGTCTATATCCCATAAAACTGCGGGTGTTTCGACTTCAACGAAATCCACCTGTTCCGGCTTGAGGTTATTGATCACGTCCCTCCCTCCCCGGTCTCCACTCTGATCCATCAACTTCGACCAGGTCCGCCGGTCAAATAACACCGGGTTTCCCCTGCTTCCCTTGTAAACCGGGCAGGTAACCAGGGGAAGATTATGAGAGAACTCTTCCCGGATTTTTTTATAAACCCGGGCTGAAACATGGGGTTGATCGCCAAGGGCGAATAAGACCCCCTGGGTATCAGGGTTAACGGTCTGCAAGCCGGCTTTAAGGGAGGTGGACATTCCTTTCCGGTAATCCCGGTTTTCGATCATTTTTATAGCTAAGTCCAGGGCTTGATCAGCCTTCATTGTAGAAGGCAGGTTTTTCATGCCGGGAGTGGTAACGATAATTAGTTGATTTAGGCCTGATGCTGCAGCTTCCTCCATCGTGCGCTCCAGGATGGTTTTCCCTCTTGCCCTCAAAAAAACCTTGTCCAGTCCCATCCTGGTGGATTTCCCAGCAGCAAGGATTATACATGCAACTGTAACCGGAGATCCGGTTGAGCTCAGATTTAAAGTTATTTTTACCGGACCAGGTTGCAAAGCTTCTGTAACCAGCAATTTACCAGGCGAGTATGATTTAAAGTTATTTTTGAGGAGGCTGGCAACTTTAAGAGCCACTGCCCCGGGATTAGCGAGTAAATCCACTTTGTTAATCACCAGGCAGCTTTGTGCCCGGGGAGCCTGGGCTAAAGCGGCATCCAGCATGAAGCAGAAAGACCTGGCAATGATCTCTTCTGTCACTACATCGTCCTCCCTGGTTCCAGTTGCGGTTGTGAAATAGTCGACACGGTGGGTGTTGGCAGAAGAAATCTTTTTTCCCAGGGCATCGCCGCCCAGAACCGGGATTATCCAGTCAGAAGCCGGCGGAATTACTGGTTCATAATGGGCGTACCCTTTCAGGGACCTTCCTTTGGCGCCATCTGCCTCTACCAGGACCGGCACCTGCAATTGCTCGCGCAAATAAGCGACCTGTTCAGGATCGATACCTGCAACTTTACCATCAGGCAAAATGCTTTTACCAAGGACGGCTAAATCACCTGAAGCAAAATGTTCAAGCAATTTTTCTACTGCAAGATCCAGAGCCGGTTCGCAAATTAAAGGCAAGCCTGCAGGCCTGTAGATCCTGGTAGTTGTGGTCAGCAGGGCCTTTCCCCCGGCAGCAGCGATTTCATGGGCCAGTTTGTGGATCAGGCTAGATTTACCACCTGCCCCGTAAAAGGAAACAACCGCAGGATGATTGAACCCTATAGAACGGTATAAAGATAGCTGTTCCAACATGACCTCCAGTCCTTCCCGTTAGCACAAGGGGACGGTTCTACTGTGTTGCCTGCGGCCTGGCAGCTCACGCACCGCCCTAACAGCGCTTTTGCCGGTAGACTTCAACGGCCCGGTTACCCTTACCACCGCTACCCAGGTTACAGGTTCTGACTTTTATCCTGGCGGGTTATCTCCCGTGAAACGCCCCGGTTTTCGCCGGGCATACAAGTAGTTATTTTTATTATAACACTGGTATGATCAAGAAATCATTTTACCTGTGGATAACAGCAACACCTGCTGACAGTTCCATCGTCTTCCCCTCAGCCTTCAGATGCGCATGGGGGCGCTCAAACCGCCCCCATGCAACCGCTTTATTTTTAACCTTTCGCTTCGCCAGCCCCCTTTTCTTTTTTCCTCCGGCAGGTTATAATGAATAATACAAACATAAGTTCGCCTAACGGGTGGTTGAGAAGCATTGCGGTCCAAAGTTATTTTCCTGGCCGATATGGAATCTTTTTACGCCAGCGTGGAAACGAGCCAAAACCCGGACCTGCGCGGCAAGCCGGTAGCTGTTTGCGGCGACCCGGTCCTGCGCCACGGAATTATCCTTGCTGCCAGCCGGGAAGCAAAAGCGTTTGGTATCAAAACCGGGCAGCCGGCCTGGGAAGCACGCCGCCTGTGTCCCTGGGTGGCCTTCGTTCATCCCCACATGCAAACTTATATCGACTATTCCCTGCGCATAACAAAAATTTTCGAACAGTACACCGACCGGGTCCTTCCTTACTCCATCGACGAACAGTTTCTTGACCTTACCGGATCTGAGCACATTTTTGGCCCGCCAGAAGAAATTGCCGCCGCCGTTAACACAAGGGTCTGGGAAGAAACCGGCATCCGCTGCCGTATCGGGATGGGGGAAAACCTGCTCCAGGCTAAAATGGCCTGCGATTGTTTCGCCAAAAAAAGCCGGGAGGCGTTTTTCGAACTGAACAGCGCCAACTATGCCCGCTATACCTGGAACCTGCCCATAAGCGCCCTGTTCGGGGTGGGACACCGCATGGAAAAAAACTTTCACCGGATCGGGGTGCGCACCATCGGCCACCTGGCCGGGCTGCCTCGGGAAATGCTGCGCCGCCGCTGGGGGATCAACGGAGAAGTGCTGTGGCTCAATGCCCACGGTATCGATTATTCGACTGTAGAGCCGGATGTAATTAACGAGCAGAAAGGCATCGGCCATACAGCCACCCTGCCCCGGGATTACCGCAACCAGGCTGAAATTGAACTGGTCCTGCTGGAAATGACCGAGGAAGTGTGCTTCAGGGTGCGCCGGCACGGCAGGGTAGGCACTACCGTTCACCTCTACTGCAAGGGGGCTGATTTTGATTACCCCACCGGTTTCTCGCGGCAAAAAAAGCTGCCGGACCCGGCGGCCGTGGCGGCGGACGTTTATCCCACCGTCCTGCACCTGTTCCGCAAACACTGGGACCGGAAACCGGTGCGGGCAGTGGGCATAAGCTTGAACGGGCTGAGCCCGTACCGCCAGCTCCGTCTTCCATTTTCCGGCGGCAGCGAACGGGAAAAAACCCTGGCTGAGGTGGCTGACCTGCTCCGTGAGCGCTTTGGCAAAACCAGCATTTTTAGAGCTTCTTCGTTAAAACCGGGAGCCCAGTTCTTACAACGAGCCGGTAAAATCGGAGGACATGATTC
>PUKV01000209.1 GCA_003550645.1 Syntrophomonadaceae bacterium
AAGAAATGCCCAACCGGTTGCATCAGCGGTCAACCGAAAGAACAGTATGAAATCAACCAGGAAGATTGTATAAAATGTGGGATTTGTTATGAATCCTGCAAATATGATGCGGTGGAGGTTAAATAAATGGCGAAAACAGTAAAATCCGGCCCTAAAAAGATCGATATCAGTATTAACGGTAAAGCGGCTACCGTTGTAGAAGATACTTATTTACTAAAAGCAATTATGAATGCCGGCTTTAATGTGCCTACTCTTTGTAATCACAAAGATCTGGCCCCGGAAGGATCCTGCAGGCTCTGTCTTACCGAAATAGAAGTGAATGGTAAAAGAAAGCTGGTTACAGCCTGCAACTATCCGGTTCGCGAAGAGATAGAGGTATTTACCAACACCGACAGGATCAAGAAGCACCGTAAAACCCTGGCTGAAATGTTCCTGGGGCGCTGGCCCAACGTGGAAGTTATTCAAAATATCGCCAGGATATGCGGGGCTACTGACAATGAAAAGTTTAAGAGCGAATTGACGGATGATAATGCTAAAGCCTGTGTTCTATGCGGCCACTGTGTAAGAGCGTGCAACTCATTTGTTGTGCAGAATGTACTGGGTTTTGCCGGGCGCGGAATTACACGCCACATGACTATGTCCTTTAATGAAACCGACCCCCATTGTATTGGATGTACTTCCTGTGCATATGTTTGCCCAACCGGGGCAATTCAAATTGCTGATGAGATGAACAATCCTGCCGATTCGGAGTTGATCCGCAAACACGGCATGAGGATTAACGCCATGATGTCCGTCTATGATAAAGCGCAGAACCGGATGCGCGAAGTGGGCACTGCCAACCTGGTAGAGGTTATGGATAATTATGATATTTTACCTGTTCACAACTACAAGTTTGGCCGGCATCCCGATACCAAATATATTGATTCCGGGGTCATGAAAAAAGACTACTTCACCCAGGATATCGCTGATGGATGCTGGATGGGTTGTTCCATCTCATGTGCAAAAGCGGTCGATGGTTTTGAAATTAAAACCGGCCCTTACAAGGGGCAAAAAGTAGTGGTGGACGGCCCGGAATATGAAACCGCTGCCGGCGGATCCAACATGGGCTGTTTCGACCTTGACTTTATTGTCGAGTTTAACTTTTACTGTGATACTTACGGCATAGATACAATATCTTTCGCCACCACGATGGCTTTTGTCATGGAAGCATATGAGGCCGGGATCATTACCAGCGAGCACACCGGGGGTAAAGAGTTGAACTTTGGTGCCACCGACGAGGTACTGGAATGTCTTCATGAGCTTGCCCGTGGTGAAGGTTTTGGAGTTGATGTAGGACAGGGTATCCGCAGGCTAAAAGAGAAATGGAGCAAGGAACTGGGCGCTGATGCAAAATTCCTTCAGGATATAGGCATGGAGGTTAAAGGCCTGGAATTCTCAGAGTATGTATCAAAGGAGTCTCCATTACAGCAGGCCGGCTACGCGATGGCCATAAAAGGTCCTCAGCATGACGAAGCATTGCTGGTCGCTTTCGATGCGATCAACAACCAGGCTCCAACTATTGAAGAAAAAGCAGACATGCTCTATTACTTCCCTTTGTTCAGAACCTGGTTCTCTTTGCTGGGCCAGTGCAAGCTGATTTGGAATGACATTGTTCCTCCGGACAACAGTAAGTATCCACCAGATGAAGCAGCAAAAATACCGGAGCGAGTTGAAGATTTCCAGAAATTTTATGAAGGTATGACCGGCGAAGCTTTAGATGAAGAAAAGATGTTAAAGCAATCTGAACGTGCTTTTAACCTGCAGCGAGTCATGAATTACTATCTAGGCTACGGAACCAGGGAAGACGATATGCCGCCGCTAAGAGCGGTTGGGCCGGCTACTGAAGAAGAGTACCTTTCCCGCGAAGACCGCTATGACAAACTATTGAAAGAAGAAGTCGGTGTAGATCCTGCAGGAAAGTCAACCAGGGAAAAAATGGATGCCCTCAAAGAGTATCGCTATAAACGTTACAATGCCCTGGTCGATGCTGTTTATGGAAAGCGTGGCTGGGACGAAAATGGTGTGCCCACCCCGGAAAGATTGCATGAGCTTGGGATTGACGTTCCCGAGGTTCTGGACATGTTAAAAGAGCATGAGAAATAAAGTGGGGCAAGATCTATGATCACTGTAAACAAAAAGGAAAACCTGGAATGGCGCGAAGGGATGACTGTCCAGGATGTCCTGGATGAGATGGGCTATGATTACCCACTAATCACAGTAACAGTTAACAACCAGCTGGTCCAACAAGAAGACTATGCAACTTATGAGGTCCCTGACAACGCTGATGTCAATGTATTCCACCTGGTCCACGGTGGATAATGCGTGATGGTTTTTCAGAGTTATTTTAGCCCCGGGAAATAATAACCGGGGCTTAGTTATGCAGAGTAAAGTCAAAGTGTTTAGCAAAACATAGTGCTGATAAGAGCAGTAACTACGTTACGATAGCAAAAGCGAGTCGAGGGCAGCCAAAGCGAAAGTCTGCAGCTGAATCGCTGCCATTACCTGCCATAAGCCGTCACCAATACAAAATCAAGCGCGGCTGAGCAGATACTGTTTTTGATTAAAATATAGGTGAAGCGAGGTGTAAAGATGCTGTTTTTATCGGAAAGCGACATCGAGGCGGCATTAGATATGAAGGATGCAATAGATACCCTGGAAATGGCCTTTAAGGTTCATTCTGAAGGTAAAACCAAAACCCCGGTCCGGACCCACCTGGACCTGGATACGGTCAACGGGATCGGGTTATTTATGCCCAGTTGGGTGGAGCCGATCAAGGCCATGGGCATAAAAACGGTTACAGTTTACCAGGATAACCCCGGCCGGAACCTGCCGGTGATCCAGGGGACGGTCCAGTTATTTGATGGCGAGACCGGAACTCCGGTAGCGGTTATGGAGGCTTCTTATATTACCAGGCTGCGAACGGGCGCATCCAGCGGAGTGGCCACCCGCTACCTGGCCCCTCAAGGCGCCAGCCGGGCGGCCATCATCGGCACGGGAGCCCAGGCCTATACCCAGCTCTGGGCAGTTTTGACCGCCGTTCCGGATATTGAGGAATACAGGATTTTTGATATTGCCCAGGACAAGGCGCAAGCTTTCAAGGAACAGGTGGAAAAAGATTTTTGCGGGGTTAAATTTAGGGTAGCTCGCTCGGCGGCCGAAGCGGTGAAAGAAGCGCAGGTTGTAACTACCTGCACTACAGCCAGGGAACCGGTATTTCTTTATTCAGACCTGGGCGAAAAGGAAGTCCATGTCAATGCCGTCGGCGCTTTTACGCCGCAAATGCAGGAGATTGATACTGCGATAATGAAAAAGGCGGACAAGCTTTTTGTTGATGACTTCGAGGGTGCCCTGGTCGAATCGGGTGATTTGATCATTCCCATGAACGAGGGAAAGCTGGAGAAAGAAGATATTAACGGCGAAATCGGTGAGGTAATCCTTGAGAAGAAGAAGGGTCGCGAAGC
Organism: Syntrophomonadaceae bacterium; assembly: GCA_003550645.1. Taxonomy (GTDB): domain Bacteria; phylum Bacillota; class Dethiobacteria; order DTU022; family DTU022; genus B1SED10-74M. The sequence continues at coordinate 3,501 of PUKV01000209.1, forward strand.
GGGTGATGGGTTGACTGTATACGAGACCGTTGGCATGGGCTCACTTGACGTGGTCATCGCCAGGGCTATCTACGAGAGCGCCCTTAAAAACAAGATTGGCACTGAATTATCCCTGAAATAAATACACCCGCAAAGCAGGATTAATAACAAAGCCGTCGAATAAGCAGGAATATGTCGAGCCGGTATTAACCGACCCCTTACTTTAGGAGGCAACCAGAACTATGAACTTCAAGGTGCGCCTGGGGCTTGTGATCTTGATCGTATTAATCATGTTTTTACTGCACAACAGTTTTTGGTTGTGGGATCTGGATGCCCGGGTGCCCCTGTTATTCGGGTTTATGCCTTTTGCTTATTCTTATTATATCGGGTATACGATCCTGGCTGTTCTGGCCATGAGGCTGATTATTGGCCTGGCCTGGCCGGATCCCCCTGGTAACTTGTTTGAACAGTCCGGGCATAAAAAAACCACTAATTCCAGGCACTAATCGTCTGTGTAGAAGGAGCCGACCTGGCCGTAATGACTAATGCTATCGGAATCGGATTGCTGCTTTCATATTTGTGCATTCTTGTCGCTATCGGAGTTTACGGGGCCCGGGTGTCACTTAAAACCAGGGAAGACTATTTCCTGGCCGGCCGGGGACTGGGCAGTATAGCCGTTTTTATGGCCCTTTTTGCCAGCAATATTACAGCTTTTACCATCATCGGCCACGCCGGGTTTTCCTATGAAACCGGTTACGGGGCTTACGGGTACGTGATCGGGTGGAGTATTTTTATCACCCCCTTTACATATTACCTGGTTGGTTACCGTTCCTGGCTGCTGGGTAAAAAATACGGATTTGCTACCCAACCCCAGGTGTTTGGCGGTATTTTTAACAGCAAACTGATATCCCTGTTATTCCTGGTCCTGCTTCTTTATTATACCCTGCCTTATCTCGTGGTGAGTATTATCGGCGGCAGCCTGGCCTTCACTACTGTAACTGAGGGGATGGTGCCGTACTGGGCCTCCGCCCTGGTCCTAATCGGTATTTCCCTGGTTTACACCCTGCCCGCCGGACTGCGGGGCACGGTATGGACGGATGTGTTCCAGGGCACCCTTTTCCTGGTAGTGGCGGCTTTCCTGCTGTCTGCGGTAGCCAGGGCCCTGGGTGGTTTTTCGGAAATAACTGCAGATATTGTAGAGAGTAATCCGGTCATGCTGCAGAGAGGGCTGTCAGAAGAGCTGGCTCCAATAAACTGGTTCAGCTATTCATTTGTCAACTCAATTGCGGTGGTCGTCTTTCCCCAGATTTATACGCGGATCCTGGCTGCCAGGAGCAGCGCCAACTTAAAGCAGGTCAGTATGTACTATCCCATTGCCCTGGCCGTCATCTTTGGGGTATCCACCCTGCTCGGGGTTTGGGGATCAGTGGCCGTTCCCGGCCTTTCCGGTAAAGATGCCGACAATATTGTTCCCCTTTTGATTCACCAGTTCCTTACTCCTACCTGGATGGTTTTAGGTTTGGTAGTGGTCCTGGCCATAGTAAAATCATCGATTGACTCCCAGCTGTTATCCGTAGCGCACCTGGTTACAGACGATTTTTTGCCGCGCTTCAAGCGGATCAATTCGCAGCAGGCTGTACTCTGGGGCCGGCTTTTGCTGGTTATTTTTGCTGCTGTGGCTTACTACATTGCCCTGATCCGGCCGGCTGCTATCCTGAGTATTGCCGGGTTTGCGTTTTCCGGTTTTTCAGTAATTCTCCCGGTTATGATTGGCGCCCTATACTGGCCCAGGGCTACCGCCCAGGGAGCCTGTGCTGCCCTGATTCTGCCCTCTGTTGCTCTTCACCTTTGGTACCTGGGAGTTCTGCCGGAATGGACTACGCTCGGCTTTATGCCCGTTTTCCCCTCATTTGTACTGGCTATACTGACCCTGGTTATAGTTTCTTACCTGACCCCGGCGCCTTCACCCGAACAGCGGGAAAAAACCTTTGGCCTTTTTGGGCAGGTATTTAAATAGTGGAGATTATAAGACAGGCGGGCCGTGATCTGGTAAACCGGTTCATGGTTATACTGGCCCTGTTTTATATTGCCGGGATCATCGCGGGCAGGTTTTGGATTGAAAGCCCGGGGACAGCCCTGTTAATGTTCGCTACTATAGTTATCTGTTTAAGCACTCTCCTGTTTTTCAGTCGAATCGGTTTTTTTAAGATAATAATTCTTCTGGTGGCTGCCCTCTGTGGTGGAGCCGCCTTTTTTTATTCAATCCAGCAGCCTGCCGCAAGCATTGCCGCATACAGCGGGGTGCCTGCTTATATCGAAGGCACGGTTACTGAAGATCCGCTTTTCTATGAAGATCACGACGCTTATCAAGTGCGGGTTGAAACGGTGGAAACCGGGGACGGGCGTAAGCCCGTGCAGGGCACCCTGCTGGTTAAACTTTACGGGGAAAATGAAGAAAAATTTCGCTATGGTGACAGGGTGCGTCTGCGGGGCACTGTTACTTTGCCGCGGGGGCAGCGCAATCCGGGTGGGTTTGACTACCGGTTTTATTTAACAAGCCGGGGCATTGATGCCCTGGTTTATCCCCGGGCCGGGAGGGTGGAAAACATTGGCCGGGGGGATATGAACTTCCTTGCCGCTACCGCGATCACCCTCCGCGGCAGTATGGTAGAAACTATCGAAGCGGTCTTGCCTTCTCCTTCAAGTGATCTGCTGGCGGCGATCCTGTTCGGGCAGGGGCATCGGCTGCCGGACCAGGTCGAGCATAATTTCCAGCGGGCCGGTGCCGGGCACCTGCTTGCTGTTTCCGGACTGCATGTTGGCCTGGTTGCAGCCATGCTTACCTGGCTGCTGGGGCAGCTGGGGCTGAGGGGCCGCTTTCCACTGGTTTTAGCCATTGTTCTGGTCTTCGGCTATGCTTACCTGACCGGGATGCGGCCGTCCGCCCTGCGGGCGGCAGTTATGGTTTCCATGGCCTTAGGGGCACTGCTATTCGATCGAGAACGGGATTTGCCCACTGCTGTTTCGCTGGCTGCCCTGGTAACCCTTGCTGTCAATCCCCTGCTTCTATTCGGGCCCGGTTTCCAGCTCTCTTATGCTGCCACCCTGGCCTTGATCTACATTCACCGCCCCTTGGAACGCCTGCTAAGCGGAGCCGGTATTCCTTCTTTTTTGCGCTCGCCCCTGGCAGTGATCCTGGCTGCCCAGTGGGGTGTGTTGCCGCTCAGTGTTTATTATTTCCACCACCTGCCTGCAGGAGCGATTTTATTCAACCTGCTGTTAATGCCAATGGTTGCTTTTATAATCGGCCTGGGTTTAATGGGAGCTTTAATGAGCCTGCTGCTTCCTGTTCCCGGAGAAATCCTGCTCTGGGCGGCCAGGCCCCTGCTTGAAGTGATGCTGATCGTTGTTGAATGGAGCAGCCTGCCCGGCTTTTATCTTCCCCTATCGCCACCCGGCATACCTGCCCTGGTCATATACTACGGCATACCTGCCTGTTTCCTCCTGGTTTACTACCGGTGGGAAAAAGATCAGGAGTTTGGTGAAGAAAAAGATGCTTTCGGTCAGTATCTAAAGAAAACTGTCAAAGCGCTTGCTCCTCCTTTACATTTACGCAAGCCCGCGCTCTACAGTGTTGTTTTGTTGACAACCGTAGTTGTGATCTGGAAGGGGATATTATTACCACCTTCAAACGACCTGAGAGTTACCTTTATCGATGTGGGCCAGGGAGCATCGGCATTAATTGAAGCTCCCTGCGGGGTGGTGATCATGGTTGATGCCGGAGGGGAACTGCCTTTCTACGGGGAACCGGGTGAATTAGGGGAGAGGGTTTTACTGCCCTTATTAAGGCAGGAAAGGATTGATAGAATTGATCTGGCGGTTATTACTCATCCCCATGAAGATCACTTTGGCGGTTTTATCCCGCTGGTCGGTGCAGTTGAAATTGGTACGTTCCTGGTTTCCCCGGTCAGCGGCGGCTCCGTCTACTATGAAGAGCTGCTCGAAAAAGCCGAAGCAGAAGGAATTCCCATCTTAGAAACCCGGGACGGTGAAATATGGAACTGCGGCTCAGGTTTGGTGTTGGATATCTACGGCCCTCCGGGAAGGCTGCTCAGCGGCACCGGCTGCGACTTGAATAACAACTCTATTGTATTCAGGCTGGTATACGGTGATATCAGGATGCTGCTCACAGGGGATATAGAAGATGCGGCGGTAAGTGATCTTTTCAAGCGAAATGTTGATCTTGAAGCCGAAGTGCTCCAGGTTCCTCATCACGGAGGCTACATGGCGCAAATGCCGGAGTTTCTTGAACAGGTCAGGCCCCGCCTGGCTGTGATCCAGGTCGGAAATAATCCTTTTGGGCATCCTCACCCTTTTATTATTGCTACCCTGGAAGAGGCCGGGGTTCAGGTGTTCCGTAATGATCAGCACGGCGCCGTGATTATTGAAACAGACGGCATTGAACTGGACGTTTTTGTCACTGAAAAACCGGTTCCGGCCCTGCAGTGAAGAAAACTGGCCAATAAAGGAATTGGGCTGCTACCGGCGAATTAATAATGTTAAAAGAAGCTGTAACCGGGAGGAATATTTTGCAGCCAGAAGAATTGAAAAAACTGGTTAGAAATAATGACAATGATTCACGGCGTCAGCTTTTTGAAGCTTTTTACAAGAAAACTTTTGCTGTGGCTTACAATATCCTGCGCAACCGTGAAAACGCTGAAGATATCACCCAGGATGCCTTCATAAAAGCTTTTCAGAATATAAACCAGCTTCATGATGAAACCAAGTTCGGGGCCTGGCTGGCCGTGATCACTTCAAACCTGGCTCGAAACTATTTGAAACGAGAAAAACGGATCGATTATACGGATCAAGAAATAGTCGATGAGGGTGCTTCGGAGTCGGACTATACCGAGGAATCGGCCCTGCGCAGCCTGGAAGTTGAGCGGATTCAGAAAGCGATCAAAAGACTGCCCCCGGATCATTACCAGGTTATTGTGCTGCAGTACTATTATGATCTGCGGGTGGAGGAAATTGCCAGGCTGCTTAAGTTAAGCCCGGGCACAGTAAAATCGCGCCTGCACCGGGCCCGGCAAAGACTGGCCAGTGAACTGGAACTAAACAACGACTCTGCTTGTCTTATAAACAGAGGAGGTGAGCGGGAATAGTGCCTGAGAAGAATAAACCGGAACAACTGAGCGATGAGCTGATCCGTGAGGCCCTGGCCCGTGATTTTGATTCTATAAAAGCGCCTCCTGCTGATGAGTGCTGGAGCCGGATCGAGAAAGAGCTTTATGGCGGCCGAAGGAGCGGGCAAAAGTGGAGTTCAGGCTGGGCCCGCTATGCGGCAGTTGCTGCTGCAGTCCTCCTGGTTATTGCTTTAAGCAGTGTTGGAATCATGCAAATGACCGATTTTGCTGCGCCCATGGTGGAGGAAATGCCGGCTGAAGATGCTCCTATAAGGGCCGCCGATGAAGAAATGGATGCTTTGCAGGTTGAGGAGGCTGAAGCGCCGGAAGAAGCAGTAAGTGCACCGGAAGTGGAAGAGGCTGAAGCTCCGGAGACAGAAGCAGGTATTCTGGAAGTAGAAGAAGTTGAAGCACCGGAAGAAGCTGAAGAAGTCGATATTTTTACGGAGGAAGTAATTGTAAGCTCTCTCCCTCCCTTTGAGGTTACAGTAGATCCTTCCCCGCCTGAATGGCAGCACAAATTGAAC
>PUKV01000036.1 GCA_003550645.1 Syntrophomonadaceae bacterium
ACGGTCGACTTGCCGCAGCCCGAAGGCCCGACTAATACTATAAACTCCTTGTCCTCAATTTTAAAATTGACATCTTTTACCGCTTGAAAACCGTTGGGAAAAACCTTGTTAACATCAATCAGGTTTAAACTGGCCAAAGCATCCACCTCTTTTGCTTACTTGTAGTTTTAATCAAGAGATAAAACAACCTTTTCTCCCCCTGCTAAAAAAATCTCTTTATCCCGGTGCTGAAAGCTAAGCGGTTCACCATCGCTTAAGCTGTAGACTGCCTCCCGGCCTTTAATTTCAACCTTTAACCGGCTTCCTTTAAATCTAACTCCAAACCGGTACCCCTTCCAGCCTTCCGGCAGGTAGGGTTTAAAGCTCAAACTGCCGCCGGTGGTCCTCATCCCGGCAAAACCGTAAACCAGGTTCATCCAGGAACCGGCCATGTTGGCCATGTGCACGCCAAAATGAGTATCTTTCAGGCAGTTATCCAAATCCAGCCGGGCTGATAGATCAAAAAACCATCTGGCATCTTCATAAAACCCCAGCTCAGAAGCCATCACGCCAAAAATGGAAGGCGATAGGGATGAATCATGGGTTGTTATCGGCTCATAATAGTTATAATCACGGCACTTCTGATCAAGGCTAAACCTGTCGTTCAATAAAAAGTGAGCCAGGATAACATCGGGCTGCTTGCAAACCTGGTAGCGGTAGATCACCAGGGGATGATAATGCAGTAATAAGGGATACCTCTCTGACGGTGTGCCGGCAAAGTCCCAGGGTTCCTTATCCAAAAAGCCGTCGTCCTGGGGATGGATCTGCAAGTCCCCATCAAAAGGTATAAACATATCATCCGCCGCCTGTTTCCAGGCCTGCAGTTCTTTTTGATCAAGATCAATTTTTTCTGCCAGCCGCTTATATTGATCCGGATAATTATCTCTTAAATTGCAAGCAGTCTCGTAAGCATAATCAAGATGCCACTGGGCCATCAGGTTGGTGTAAAAATTGTTGTTAACCAGGGCTGTATATTCATCCGGCCCGGTTACTTCATTATAGCAGAACCGGTTGCCTTTTCTCTGGATATAGGCCCCGAGGTCTTTCCATAGCCGGGCGGTTTCAAAGATGATTTCTGCGCCAAATTCCAGGACCAGGGAATAGTCGCCGGTCATCTCAATATATTTATTGATCGCATAAGCCACGGCAGCATTTATATGATACTGGGCCGTGCCTGCCGGGTAGTACGATGAACCTTCTTCCCCGGCGATTGTCCGCCAGGCGTACAGAGCCCCTCTTGGGTGATCAAGAACCCGGGCCCGTTCACGGGCGCTGTCGAGAATGCTGTAACGGTATTCCAACAACTTGCGGGCTTCTTCGGGCATGATCGCTGCATAAAAGGGTATCATATATATTTCAGTATCCCAGAAGTAATGCCCGTCATAGCCCTCGCTGGTCAAACCTTTGGCCCCGATCCCGGTCCTGCCGTTGCTCCCGGCCGCCTGGAACAGGTGAAAGATGTTAAATCGCAAGGCCTGGTCTAAGGCAGTATCGCCATCAATCCCGAAAGATGCCGTTTCCCACAGTTTCTCCAGGTGCCCCTGTTGTTCCTCAAGTAAAACATTAAAACCGATTGCCCTGCCCCTGGTCACCATTTCTGAAGCCAGGCCTGCTAAATCAGCGACCTGGTAATCCAGGGACGTATAATAAGAAGCGTATTTTTCCAGGCCCACTGTTTCACCTTCATTAAGATCAAAATAATAATTAACGGCAACGCTGTGGTCGTCACGGCTTATTTCCTTGACCGCACCCGGTCCATCCTTTAGGCTGTGATCCATGGCGCAGACCAGGGTCAGCTTTGAGCGCTGCGTTTCCTGGAGCATGATCACCGGTTCTTCATCTGCTATAATCCTTTTGACCTTAAGGCCAAGCCCGCCGAGGGCGGCAGAAAAGCGGGGATCATCTTCCTCGTGGACATGGTTTTCAACAGCGCCGTCCAGGTAAGAACTTATAATCACTTTCCCGGAAAAATTCAATGCCTTGACCCGGTATTCAAAGGCCACCAGGTGGCGGTGGGCAAAAGGCACCACTCTTCTTGCCTTGATTTCCACTTCCCTGCCTTCAGGGGACCGCCACACCAGGTTCCTGTGCAGGCAGCCGTTTTTCATATCAAGGAAACGCTTATATTCTATAATAGTTCCCCGGGTCAGGTTAAACTGTTCACCCTCCAGGTATAGCTCTATCAGCTTGCTGTTGGTAACATTAAGCATAGTCTGGGTATTGAGGGCATAACCATATCCCGTTTCAGCATGGGGGATGGGGACCGATTCATAAAACCCGTTTAAGTAAATACCGTCAATGGACCTGGATTCATTACCGCCCATCCTTTCTTCAAACCCACCCCTGATACCGATGTAACCGTTGCTTAGGGCAAAGATAGTTTCACTCAAAAGATTATGATCCGAAGAAAATCGTTCTTCAGATATAACCCACGGGTCGGGTGGATAAACAGGCGCACATTTGTTTTTTAACTGCTTCACTATATGATCAGGCCCCTTAAATCCTATTCGAGTTTTACCGGTTATAAGTTCAACTGTGATTTTTAGCGTTAATTACTGCTGCTCATGTACAGCCCGCTAAACCACTCATCGCGGGTAATGGCAGCAACTCAGCTGCAGGCTTTCGCTTTGGTTGCCCCAGGCATTCGCCATCTCTTTTTCTGGTCTCGGCGACCTGCTTCCATGCAAGCCGACCAGCTACAACCTTTGCTTCGTCGGCCATTGCAACCGCTCTAGCGCAATGTCACCTGTTCAAAATAAAGCACGGCTGAGCAGTAAAGGTTATTTTTAGATTATGCCATCCCTGGGTTAATATTTCTCCTGCCCGGGGCACCTGCCCCGGGCAAGAGCCTTATCCTTTATGCCACTATCCTATTCCTGATTAAACCTACTCGGCATCAAACCCGGTCAGATCCATCAGGTCGAGTTCCAGTTCCTCAAAAGCATCGGCAGCTGTAGCTTCACCGAGCAGCACACTGTAAACTGCGTTATAAAACAGTTCTGAAACAGCTGCGTACTGCGGTGCAGTCGCCGTCGAGGGACGGGCTACGGCATTGATGAATACATCATAAAGGCTGCCGAAGAAGGGTGCTGCTTCGAGGACTTCTTCATCTTCATAGAGATCCATGATCGTCGGGTTAAAGGTTCCCTCAACTGCCCTGTATTTTTGACCTTCGCGGGAAGCCATGAACAGGGCTACATCTGCTGCTACTTCAGGGTTTTCGCTGTATTTGCTGACAGCAAGCTGCCATCCGCCGAGGGTAGCAGCTCCCGAGCCGGCCTTGCCGGCAGGCAGCGGTGATACATCAAAAAGGTCTTTCACTGCGCTATCTTCTTCCTGGCTGGTGGCGTAAGCATAGGGCCAGTTCCGCATGAAGGCAGCATTGCCGGCATGCCAAACAGCGCGCGATTCTTCTTCAGCCATAGTGGTCACACCTTCGGGGGAAATTGTGCCCACCCAGCCGGCGGCCTGATCAACTATCTCAATAGCGTTAGGGTTGTTGATGGTAATAACCCCTTCGGGGCTGATAATGGTACCACCATCATTGGAGGCAATCCATTCCAGGGCATCGCAGGTCAAACCTTCATAGGCGCGGCCCTGCCAGACAAAGCCCCAGAAGTCGGGGTTTTCCGCCCTCTCACCATCCTGAATAATCTGGGCTGCTTCTTCTAAATCATCCCAGGTTTCCGGGGGATCGAGGTCGTATTTCTCCAGCAAATCGGTGCGGTAATACAGCAGGCCTGCATCGGTAAACCAGGGAATACCTACCAGTTCGCCATCGACGGTGTTGTTTTCAATGATGGCCGGGAAATGATCATCGGCTACCTCGGCCGCACCATATTGATTTAAATCAATGAAGTGCTCGGAAAGGTCACCGGGCCAGATCACGTCGATCTGGAAAACATCAACTTCGGAACTTCCTGCTTCAAAGAACTGCAGGTACAGGCCAAGACGGTCTTCAACCATATCCGGGGTATCCAGAACCTCGACAGTAACCCCCTCGTTCTCGGCCATATACATTTCCGCCAGGTCCCGGGTTAGCTCCAGTTCCATACCCACGGCACCTGCGGCCACGGTTATAACCACGTCATCTACTGCTTCTTCCGGTTCTTCTACTTCTTCGGGTTCATCGGGTTCATCGACTTCCTCTTCCGGCGCATCGCAACCCACAACCGCAACCAGGGCTAATGCCAGAATTAAAACCAGGCAAAACATCCATTTTGTTTTTAACATCGTGTTTCCTCCTTTTTTTCCTCCTCTTTTTATTAAGCCACATTCTTAAACAGCAGCAACAACAACTTGTTTTTGTTTAATCACCCCTTTTTTTCAGTTATGTCTTAATTAACGCTCGAAACAATATCTATCCCTTAACCGCTCCGGCTGTAAGCCCCGCTACAATCCGGCGCTGGAATATTAAGACCAAAACCACTAACGGTATTGTTACCAGGCTGGCCGCAGCCATTATTTCACCGAAAGGTTCCTGGCGGGCTACCGCTCCGGCAAAATAGGCAATAGCAACCGGCACCGTCCGGGCGGAAGGGTCAATAGAAGTAAAGGTTAGCGCAAAAAGATACTCATTCCAGGCTGCAATGAATGCCAGCAGTCCCGTCGTGACAAGAGCCGGGGCCGTCAGCGGCAGCAGGATGCTCCTGAAAGTCTGGAACGGTGTGGCCCCATCCACCTGGGCCGACTCCATCAAGGCATCGGGTAATTCTTTAAAAAAGGCGGTCAGGACCCAGGTTGTAAAGGGCAGGGTAAAAATCATGTAGGAAAAGATCAGGCTGATCCTGGCCGGGAACCCGAGGGCGGTTATTACCGCATAAAGCCCGGTCAAAACGGTGACCTGGGGAAACATGGTCATGGCTAGAATCAGGTAAAGGGCCGGCTTGCGCCCCCGGAACCGCAGTTTACCCAGGGCAAAGGCGGCGAATGATCCGGCAATTAAGGCCAAAACAGTAGTGGATGTGGCCACTATGGTGCTGTTGGCAAGCCCCCTTAAAAACTGGCCATCCTGGAGAACGGCACTGTAATTCTGTAAGGTAGGCGAAAGCTCTAGGGTGGCCGGGTCACGGGGAAGAGCCGTAGCCGGGGTCATAAACAGCTGGGACTCAGTTTTAAGAGACGAGTTGACGGCCCAGTAAAAGGGAAACAGCAGGTATACTAAGATAAATATGATCATAAAGTTAAAGGCTACCCGCTTTATGAGGTTAAAGGGGCTGCTGCGCTTATTCATTCCGATCAACTCCCAGCATTTTGATATAGGCTATGGCAAAACCAAATATGAGAATAAAGATAATCACACCGATTGCTGATGCCAGACCCATGGCCCGGTTGCCGATAAGCTGAAAATAATTGTAGCTGGCCATAGAGTACTGCGCCTGGCCCAGCATGACCTGGAAAATATCGAACACCCGCAGGGCATCAAGGGTGCGGAAAATCAGGGCCACAGCCATGGCCGGCTTCAAAAGGGGCAGGGTAATGGTAACAAACTGCCTGATTTTACCCGCTCCGTCAATTTCCGCCGCTTCGAAGATATCCTCGGGCATGGTCTGCAGACCGGCCAGCAAGAGCAGGGCCATAAACGGGGTCGTTTTCCAGACATCCACCGCGATCATAGCCGGCAGCTGGTAAGTTCCGGCGGCCAGGAATGCTATGGGGCTGTCAATCGCCCCCATCCAGTCGAATAAAGCATTAAACATCCCCACCCGGCTGGGTGCAAGCATCCATTCCCACATCCGGGCTGAAACAACAGTGATTACAGCCCACGGCACCAGCATTGCTGCCCGCATTGATCCCCTGAACCGGAACTTGCTGTTAACGACGAGGGCAATGGCCAGACCCAGGGCAAGTTCCAAAAAAACAGATACAACCGTAAAAACCACGGTGTTAGAAACAGATTGGATAAAACTGGGGTCGGTCGCTCCAATTACGTAGCGGTTGCCAAATAGACTAAACTGGTTGACCTCCCGAAAACGACTCGGCTCCCGGGGCAGTACATCAAGAGGCCTTTCATAAACCTCTTTTCCCGTATCAGGGTCAATCATTATCTCTCCCGTTGCTTCATCAAGCACCGGATCAAGGGTGGTGACGTGAACACTGAGCAAACGCCTGTAATTGTCAAAACCGATAAAGTTAGTTTCCTGGCCGCTGGCGAAAACCCGGTCTGTAAAACTGGTATAAAAAACCTGGGCCAAAGGATAGAAGGCGATTAGAGCGATAATAAGCAGCGCTGGGAGCAGCAGCCTTAAAGCCAGCCTCTCTTCGCGTTTAGCAAGGTTTGACAATCCTTTCGGTTTACGAGAAGAAGCTTTTTTCTTAGTAACTGTACTGTCGTTATTCGAACCCACCTGTTTCCCTCCTTTTCAATAAATTTTTGATTCCAATTTTAAACCCCAATTATAAAAGGCTTGTTTATTCAATCTTCCTCTAACTGCAAATCAACCGCCTGTTTGGGACCCTGCCCTTCGGCGGTACTCTCCCGAAACACAATTTCATGGGGCAAAACAATCTCCCACTGGTCGATCTTTTTACCCTCGATGAGCCTTATTAAAAGTTCTGCGGCCAGGCAGCCCATCTGGTCAATCGGCTGGCGCACTGTAGTCAGGGCCGGATGGTAATAAGATGACATGGGTACATCATCAAAACCGGCCACCTCGATATCCCCGGGAATTTGTAAACCGCGATCAAAAAAGGCCTTCATTGCACCGAAGGCCATCAAATCACATGCTACAAAAAGAGCTTCCAGGTTCAATTTTTCATTTATAATTTCCTGTCCGATGCGGTAACCGTCCCGCGAATCAAGGGTCCCGGTTTTTACAAGTTGATGGTTGAAAGGCACCCCGTAATCATGCAAAGCCTGGCAGTAACCCTCATAGCGTTCTTTACCGGTATACTGATCCTCCAGGGGGGCCCGGATCATGCCCACCCGGGTAAACCCTTTCTTAAGAAAGTGAGTAATGATATCATGAGCGGCTTTGCGGTTGTCGACCCGAATGCCGACCAGGTTACTTTCATCATAGCTAACATTAACCAGGGAAATGGGAATCGCTGATTCCTTGAAAAAGTCCTTGTGTTCCTGCTTAAGGCGGGAAGTTAAAAAAACTATGCCGTCAACCTGTTTGTTGTAAAGCATAGTGAGAAGCTCGATTTCTTTTTCAGAAGAACCATATGAGTTGCAGATGATAATATTGTAACCCTTGCTGAAGGCAATTTCTTCGATGCCCTTGACCAGGACTGAAACGAAGAGGTTGGCGATATCGGTTATAACCACTCCAATGGTTTTGCTTTTCTTATATACCAAACTCCTGGCTGTAGAATTCGGCTGGAAATCCAACTCTTCAATTGCTTTTAAAACCCGTTCCCGGGTTTCAAAACGCACCGGCTTGGAATCGTTTAGCACACGCGAAACGGTCGCCTTGGAAACACCGGCTTTCTCAGCCACCTGTTTGATTGTTGCCGACATGGGTCACCAACTTTCACGGGTTATAATAATTATAGGAAACCGGTTTCCCGATGTCAAGGTTTTTTTTTGAAGAATTTTTAATTTTTCAGGCATAGCCTGCACCACTTATCATTGAACAAGGGTAACAGGCTGAGTTACAGCTATTTTAATCAATCCCGGAAACACCGGTATTCATTGAGCCGGTAAGGGGTCATTATAAAACCCAATATTTATGGGACCGGCTCGATTTTAAGCCTTTCGATCGGGCTGCCCTTTAGACTGGTTCATCCAGAGCTCTCGTCCGGCAGCTGACTTATTGCCTGCCCCCCGCTCCTGGCCTCACTTCACCGCCATTTCCATGCCTGCCCTTTTCGCTCGTTTTATTTTTCAAGCAGACCGGGTAGTATGGCAAATGATCCTTGATCGAAAGCAGCAGACAAGCTTATCACCAAATCTGCCCCAAAAGAAAAACGGCACAACAGTTCTTGTTGCGCCGACAAATCTATATAAAAGAGGGGGTTATTATCATTATGCCTGTTTAAGGTTACCGCATTATTACAGTTTCATTTAAATTATGTAAAAACTAACGGCTACTTTTGTTAATTATTGATTATTAATCCACAATTTAACCTGCTTTTCGATCTGATCCCGTACCTGCCGGAACTTATTTAACTTCTCCTCTTCGCTACCTCTCGCAGCAGCCGGATCATCAAAATGCCAGCTGATCCTGTGACTGATTCCCGGAAAAGTTGAAGGGCAATTTTCCTCGGCGCTTGCGCACACTGTAATAAGGTAGCTAAAATTTACTTTGCCCAGGTAGTCCTTTATATGTTTTGAGTGCTGTCCCTCCATAGTTACTCCCGCTTCTTCCATCACAATTTTTGCCAGGGGATGTACTCCCTGCGGTTTCAGGCCGGCACTGTGCACTTCATAATTATTACCGGCATAATGCCGTAAAAAAGCTTCTGCCATCTGGCTGCGGGCCGAGTTGCCTGTACATAGAAATAAGACCTTTTGCTTGTTCATGTTTCACCTCGCAAGTTTACTCATTAAGCTTTTTCTTTTCCCCGGTCGACAAGAAAATTACTTCTTCAGCAATGTTGGTGGCATGATCGGAAATCCGCTCCAACCAGCGGCCGACAAATAAAAGATGGGTAGCCTGGGTTATAGTCCGGGGATTTTCCATCATAATGGTCAATAGCTCCCGGAATATCTGGCCAAATAATTTATCTACTTCGTCGTCATCGGTTCCTACAGCAACCGCCAGTTCGACATCTTCGCGCACATAAGCATCTAAGGCCTGCTTGACCATCTTCTGGCTTAAAACAGCCATGCGGGGGATGTCAACCAGGGGTTTAATAAAAGGTTGATCGGCAATACGCAGGGTGATTTTAGCAATACTGGTGGCATAATCAGCCATACGTTCCAGGTCATTGATCATTTTAAAGAGCGTGGCTACCCTGCGCAAATCTTTAGCCATCGGCTGCTGGGTGGCAATTAACTCCAGGCATTTTTCTTCGATTTCCTGCTCCAGGTTATCAATCCTGTCATCCCCTTCAATGACCGCCCGGGCCAGGTCAATATCCTGCCTTTTTAAAGCTTCAATAGAGCGGCCGATCGCTTCCTCCACCAGGCTCCCCATGTCCTGCAAACTACCC
>PUKV01000227.1 GCA_003550645.1 Syntrophomonadaceae bacterium
TCCTGATTTATGGTATTGGCGACGGGCTTGCCGAGCCGGTCGGGGTTCGTTTCGGCCGGCACAAGTACAAGGCTTATGCCCTTTTTACAAAAAAATCCTATATCCGGACCCTCGAGGGAAGTTCCGTGGTTTTTTTAACCGGGCTAGTTGTTATCGGAGCCTTTTACAGCTTTTTTACCCCCCTGCAGTTTATAGTGGCCATAGCTGTAATCCCCTTGCTGCTGACCCTGGTAGAGGCTTTTTCACCCCATACCTGGGATTCTCCAACCATGTTTTTTGCCGGCTATGCTTCCCTTTTTTGGGTAATGATCTATCTTTAAACCTCTTTCAATAAAGATGCTCTGGATGTTATAGTAATAGTAGGAGATTTTATTTTTAAACAGGGGCAGGATTATGATGAAACTTAAAACATTAACTGTGCGGGAAAGGTTTTTGCTGGGTTTTTGTGTTCTTCTCGGTTTTTTTATAAGCGGTTGCCCTGTCGAGGAACCGGTAGAGCCTGAAGAAAAAGTGCGCCTGGCTGCCAACGAACAGTTTATTGTAGACGAGGAAGGCCTGGTTTTGTTAGAGGAAGAATACGGACTGGCCTTCGATGAGGTCCATGAAATGGCTTTAGGGTTGACCCATGAAGCCCTGAAGGTGGGAGATGTTGATGCAGCCATAGGATTTACGACCGACGGCAAAATCAAGGAACTGGACCTGGTCAAGCTGGAAGATAACAAAGGAGTTTTTCCCGCTTCCAACCCCGCCCCGCTGCTCCGTGCGGAAGTCCTGGAGCAGTACCCCCAGATCAAGGGAATAATGGCGGAACTCACGGCTAAACTTGATAATGAAACCATGATTGAGCTTAATTACAAGGTTGACCTGGAAGAAAATGAACCGGTAGATGTGGCCAGGCAGTGGCTTCTTGATCAGAACCTGATCACTGAAGATGCCCGCATCCCGGTTGAAGGTGATCCGGTTATTGTCAGCTCAAAAGAATTTATGGAACAAAGGATCCTGGGCCAGATTACATTCCTGGTCCTGGAAAACGCCGGTATACCGGTAGAAAAAAGAGAACCCATCGCCGGGACTGAAGCAATCAGGCGGGCGATACACCTGGGAAACATCGAATTGTACTGGGAGTATACCGGTGTAGTTTGGCATGAGGTTTATGAGAAAGAGGAAAGGATCAGCGATCCGGAAAAAGTTTACAGTAAGGTGTCTGAAAAAGATGCAGACAAAGGTTTGATCTGGCTTGATTATGCCCCTCTGAATAAAACTTATACTATCATGATGCGGGCGGATCATGCCGCAGAATATGATATCTCTACCATCAGTGATCTGGCAGAATGGGTTGAAAAGGTTCACGCAGGAGAGTTGGAATAATGGAATTACCCCCACTAACAGGCAATATATTTTCTACAGATCATCATACTGAACGAACCTGGCGCTGGTTTTGCCTTATCTTTACCGTTTTCCTGGCTGTTTTTCTTTACGTGTTCTGGTATCCCTTAAGGGATCCCGGATTTGCTTACTCCATTGTATCTATCACAGTCTACAATACCGTGGTGCTGCGTTTGTTCCAGGGCATTACCACGCTGGGCAGTGAAGGGTTTTTCCTGGTTTTCCTGTCTGTCATCTACTGGTCCGTCAACAAATCCCTGGGCTTCTGGGGGCTGGTCCTGATGCCTTCGGCAATTTTTGTGACCAGCGAAATCCCCAAGGATATCATCAGGTTGCCCCGCCCCGATATCAGGGGAATTACCGTTCCTACTTATACTTTTCCCAGCGGTCATACCTCCGGGGCGGTCAGTGTCTGGGGTTACCTGGCTATCATGCTCAAGAAGCGCTGGTTATGGGTATGGACGGTAATAATCGTTTTGCTGGTAGGACTTTCCAGGATCACTCTGGGCTACCATTACCCGGGTGATGTCATCGGTGGCATTGTGACCGGGATGATCTTCCTGGCCCTGTTCCTGGGCAGCGGTCTGGGCTTGATCGAAAACAGGTTTTATGAAAGGTTTCCTTCCCGGTTACTGTTGCTGCTTGCCCTGGTTATACCGTTCGGGCTTTCTTTTCTGCCCGCTACTTATGCTCCCAATTTGATGGGTTACGTCGCGGGTGCGGGAGTGGGGCGCTTGCTGGAAAAGGAGCAGCTTGATTTTAACCCCCGGGGAAGCTGGCTCGAACATCTGGCCAGGGCCCTGATTGGAATGGTGATGATCGGGATAATTATCCTGCCCCTGGGAACCCTGCTGCCGGGTAATATTCATATGCTTACTTTTTCTCTCCATGCTCTTTCTACTTTATGGGCCACTTACCTGGCGCCGCTATTCTTTGTTAAAGTGGGGCTGGCCCGCCTGGACAGCAGTATTTAAACAGAAAGTTGAAAAAAATTATAACGGGATGCAAGTATTTGCTTATTATTGTATAATAATATTGTATTAAGCAGATTTGCTGAAAATGCACATATCGAAAACAAAACAGGAGGATGATAGGGTATGAGTTTGAAAGGAACTAAAACTGAAAAAAACATCTTAACTGCATTTGCCGGAGAATCACAGGCTCGAAACCGTTATACTTACTTTGCCAGCCAGGCTAAAAAAGAAGGTTACGTGCAAATATCTGCTGTTTTTGAAGAAACTGCGAACCAGGAAAAAGAGCACGCCAAGAGGCTGTTTAAACATCTAGAAGGCGGGGAGGTAGAAATTCAGGCTTCGTTCCCTGCCGGCATCATCGGCACTACCCGGGAAAACTTGAAAGAGGCTGCCAGCGGCGAAAATTACGAGTGGACCGATATGTATCCCAGTTTTGCCAAGACAGCCCGGGAAGAAGGCTTTAATGAAATAGCGGACATGTTTGAAGCGATTGCTGTAGCGGAAAAACAGCATGAAAGGCGTTACCTGGGCTTGATGGCCAATATTGACAACGGCACGGTTTTTAAAAAAGACCAGCCCGTCCGGTGGTTCTGCCGCAACTGTGGTTATGTATATGAAGGAGATGAGGCGCCTGAAGTTTGCCCCTCCTGCGACCACCCCCAGGCTCACTTTGAAGTGATTTGTGAAAACTGGTAGAAGCAACCTGTGGGGCCCGGTTTAACCGGGCTCCACTTTTTATCAACGGTGCGGCTCAAACATAGCTTTTTTGGAAAACAGCCGGGAAGATTACAGTAATATTTTTCAGCCCGGGCAAGCTGTAAACTGGAATTAAAAAGGGGTTTTACTTATGAAACTGGCACGCTACCTGGTTAATAATCGAGAAAAATACGGGATAGTGGATGGAGAGGAACTGCGGGAAATAAAAGCGCCATCCGGAGATTGGAACCTTGCTGAGAGAATGGAATCAGGTCCAGTGGCAGGGCTTTCGGAGGTAAAGCTGCTTGCTCCCTGCAGGCCATCTAAAATTATCTGCCTTGGATTGAACTACCGCAGCCATGCGGAAGAGCTGAACCTGGCACTTCCTGAAAAGCCAATTCTATTCATGAAACCTTCCACCACTGTAATTGGACCCGATCAAGATATTCTCTACCCTCCCCAGAGTAAAAGGGTTGATTACGAGGCTGAGCTGGGGGTGGTGATTGGCCGGCGGGCTTACCGGGTAGAACGTTCAGGGGCGCTTGACTATATCCTTGGTTACACCTGCGCCAACGATGTTACCGCCCGCGATAAGCAGCCCCCGGACGGGCAGTGGACTTATGCCAAGAGTTTTGATACCTTTTGCCCCCTGGGCCCTGTCATCGAGACCGAAATAGAAGATCCGGAGAGCCTGACCGTGACCGGCTTGTTAAACGGTAGGGTTGTTCAGCAGGCCCCGACTGCCGATCACCTTTTCACTGTAGCAGAAATAATTGAATATGTGTCTGGCTGCATGACCCTGCTGCCCGGTGATGTGATCATGACCGGTACTCCCTCGGGGATCGGGCCCTTTGAGCCAGGTGACGAATTTGAAGTTAAAATTGACGGGATCGGATCTCTTAGAAACAGGTTGGAACGGTTATAATTGTTGACAACTGACTAATCAGGTTATCGCTTATAGGTATTCTTAAGCTTCACAGGGCTTTAATTTAATGGAGATTTTGCCGAAAAAGGTGTTGTCTTTAAAGAAGTGATCGTATATAATTAATTAAGAAAACAAGATCGGCACAGTAACATGAACCTTCATGATTATAACAGGACTAAGCTAATTGAAGAATGTAAAAACTGGCCGGTCATAATTAAGTTTGCTATACTTTGCTATACTTTTTCTCCCTGATGAGGCAGCGTAGCCGCTGTCTCTTTTTTTGCCTGTTAAATTTGAATGAATATAATACAATATATATTAAATTGTTTTATTTTGGTTGATGTTTTAAAACAAAATAGTTATAATTGGAAATTGGTAAGCTTCATAACAGATCATCTAAACGACGGAGCAGTAATAAAGGAGTAGAAGAGTAAATGGAATACCTCTTTATAGGTGTAATCCTTTTTCTTTTTTTTATAGTTAATTACTTTTTTCAAAAACTGCGCATCCCTCCTTTATTAGCCTATATTTTACTTGGTATTGGACTGGGCTTTTTAATCAGCAGGGATATGTATGTGTTGCTGGAAAATATTGGCGATATCGGGATTATGCTGCTTTTTTTCCTGTTGGGGTTGCATTATCCCTTAAACCACCTCCTTAATATATCTCGCCGGATCTGGCAGGTTGGGACTATGGATGTCCTGCTGAATTTTGGGGTAACCTTTTTGCTGGCTTACTGGTTTGGGTTTGGGTTTTTCGGTTCATTCATTATCGGTGGAGTGGCTTATGCCAGCAGTTCATCAATAACCATAAAAATGCTGGAAGACACGGAGCGGGATAAAACTCCCGAAGGCGAGTTCAAAGTGGGCCTGTTAATATTTGAGGACATTGTGGCCCCGGTTATGGTTTCTTTCCTGGTCGGTTTCAGCCTGGAAGGTGAAATATCCGGGCAGGCGCTGGCATTAATTTCTGTTAGGGTTGTGTTATTAATTGCTGTTTCCGTTTTGATTGGCCTGTACGGGTTCAGGAAGCTGGAACTATTTGTAAGCAGGTATTTATCAAAAGATTTTATGTTACTATTTGCCCTGGCTGTTGCGTTTATTGTGGCGGGGATTGCTATTTACCTGGACCTGTCAAAGCTCCTGGGAGCTTTTTTAGCCGGAGTTGTTTTGTCTGAAACCCGGGCATCAGGTGCCCTGGATCAGTATATTGAACCACTAAAAAATGCCACACTGCCTTTTTTCTTTTTTGGATTTGGGGCTTCGATTTCTTTTGAGGCCGGGATCATGACCCCCGGTTTATTACTGGTCTTGATTCTATGGGGCTTGCTGGCTAAAGTCGTTGTAGGCTTTTGGGGCGGGAGGATCTATGGATTAACCTGGAAAGGCAGCTTAAGGGCTGCTTTTTCCCTGGGGCAAAGAGGCGAATTTTCTGTTGTTATTGCAGCTTTTGGTGATCCGGCCCTGAGAGCATTCAGCGGTATTTATATTTTAGTAACAGCCATGATCGGCGTATTGAACTTTCACCGGGCCCCTGAGTATGCCGAAAATACTTATGTTAAATTAAGAAAAGTATTTCCCGGTTTATTTGCAAACGGTAAGGGCCTGTAATATAATTCATTTGGTTGAAGAATGTAAAGATAGATGGCTGTGTACTTATTTGACAAGGGAGTGCTTAATAGTGCATGTGGTAATTGTCGGCGGCGGTCGGGTAGGAAGAGAACTGGCCGCTAATTTGTCTGACAAACAGCAAACTGTCGTGATCGTGGAAAAAGATCCAGAGATTGCCGAGAGACTAAAAAAGAAGCTTGATATTATGGTAGTAAATGATGATGGAGCCAACATGGCTACTCTCGAAAAAGCCGGCATTAGGAATGCTGGCATTTGTATAGCTGTAACCCAGATCGATGAATTGAACTTAATGGTCTGCATGATGGCCGACCGGGCCGGGGTGCCTACAACCATAGCCAGGGTCAGAAATCCCGAAAGTCATACCAATATTGCCGACACCGGGTTTAGTAAAGATGAGATTGGGGTTGATTATGTGATCAATCCCGAAAGGGAGTTAGCCCTGGAAATATCCAAGCGTATTCACTACCCTGATGCTTCTGAAATTGAATATTTTGCCGGTGGGAAAGTGATGATGGTAGCTACTACAGTTACAGAAGATGCGGAAATGATTAGTTACAATCTCAGGGAGATGCCCCTGCCACAGGGTTGCATTATTGTCGGTATAAAAAGAAGCGACGGAACTTTTATGGTCCCATCCGGTGATGATACTGTAAAAGTTGACGATAAAGTTTACCTGATCGGCAATGCAAACGTTATGCGTAAGGCAAGCTGGCTTTTACATCATAAGGAGACTATTGTAAAAAACGTGCTGATCCTGGGTGGTGACACAGTTGGTTATACACTGGCGTCAATTTTAGAAAACAACCCGGAGCGGAAGTTTAAAGTTAAACTGGTTGAACAAGATGAGCAAAGATGTGAAGAACTGAACCGTAAACTCACTAAAACAATGGTTTTACAGGGCCATTCCAATGAATTAGCCTATTTTAACCAGGAAGAGATAGCTGAAGCCGATGCCTTAATTACTGTTACCGGGGATGATCGCACCAACATTGTTGCTGCCGTAATGGCTGAGAAGTTAGGCGTTGATAAAATAATTGCCGAAATTTCCAACAACGAGTATGCCTACATCTACAATACAGCAGGTATCGAAAATTACGTTAACAGCCACCTGATTACGGCTTATAAAATTTTGCGTTTTACCAGGAAGGGCGATGTGCTGGCCCTCTCGCACTTGAAAGAGGATAATGCAGAGCTGGTGGAACTTGTGGTGCCCGGGCAGTGTAGGGCTGCGGGCCTGAAAGTTAAAGATGCCCGTTTTCCGAGAGGCATGCTCATCGGGACAATAGTCCGAAACGGGGAAGTCATTGTGCCTTACGGGGACACTGTCCTGCAACCCGGAGACAATTTAATTATATTTACCCTGACCAGCGTTAGCCGGAAATTGGAAAGTTATTTTTGTTGATAATTTTTGCTGGCGGCATAAACGGCCATTATTTTAGATGCCAACTGTTGTTGTAGTTCACTAAGACTCGTGTAAATATCCTCCAAATTTAAGGTTCATGCTTTTTGGCGGTATCAACTTCGCCATCTATTTCCGGGTGATCCACCCTTCCGCCATTTCTTCTGTGAAACTGGGCAAACAGTTTGTTAACGAAGAAGTACTTTGCACAGTGATCGGTTTTAGTTTTCTATATATAATGCTTGCTGTCGGCTCGACCCTCCTTTTGGCCCTGATGGGCCTGGATACAGAAACGGCTTTTTCTGACGTGGCCACTACGACTGGAAATTTTTACGGTGCTGGTTATTTTTCTGCCAGAGTCAAAGCGCATCTGGACCAGCGCCCTGCAGGGGAAGAGGTAGAAATGATATCTTATCAGGCTTTACTGAAACAATTAAAAGAAAGTAAATTTGCACCTGTATACCTTTTTTTTGGCGAAGAAAAGTACCTCCAGCATGAATTTACCGCCCGGCTGGCTGACAGCTATTTGGGTTCAGAGGCCGAATTTGGCCTGGAAAAGGTGGATGGGGCAGAGCGTGACCTGGAGGAAATTATGGCCGGGTTAAACGAGGGAGGCCTTTTTGCCCGGCGCCGGATTGTTGTTGTTGACAACCCACCCTACCTGGCTCCGCCCCGGAAAAAAGCAGATCAGGAAGAACCCGGGGAGGAGCAGGGGACCGATAGCAGGGAGAAGCACAATGCCGAGTTATTGTCTGAATTCATGGATAGGGAAAATCCTGGTGATCCAGACAGCATTATTGTTTTTTTAACCCCCGGGGCTGACCGGCGCAGGCGTTTGTTTAAATTGATCGATAAAAAAGGCGTGGTCGTTGAATGCGCCCCCCTCAAAGGTGATACCCTGGCAGCCTGGATTCGCAGGAAAGCTGAGCGGATGGGGAAAAAAATAGACCGGGCGGCAGTGGAAAGGCTGCTTCTAGCAGGAGATCATAACCTGCACTACCTTTCCAACGAGCTGGAAAAATACTCTACCTACCTGGGAGAAGAGGAACATACAATAACAGTCGATACGGTGGATAGCCTGTTTTCAGGTGATCTGCAGGGTAATGTTTTCAAGCTGGCCGATGCCCTGGCTGAGGGCAGCCCGGCCCGGGCCCAGGAGATCCTGGACCTGCTTTTAAAAAGACGTGAACAGCCCCTGCTCATATTTTTTATGCTTACCCGCCATTACCGGATGCTGCTTCAAGCCTGCAGCCTGATCGAAGCAGGATGGGGAGGAGGAGATCTGGCTTCCACCCTGGGGGTTCAACCCTTCGTGGCCCGGAAACTGAGAGAACAAACAGCCCGCTATGACCGCCTGGCCCTGGAAGAAGCGATGCTGGCCCTGCAGAAAACCGATTACCAGATTAAAACCGGTTGCCTTGATCCGGTTCAGGCGTTAAAATTAGTTTTAAGCCGGATCGACTATGTGCAGGGTGCCATGGGCAGATTATAACCATCAGGATATCGGCCCTACTGCTGGAAAAGCTATAAAAAGGAGTGATCGAGGTGACCGAAAAAGCAGGAATGGATAAAGAGCAGCTGGTCCAGGAAGTATACCAGCGCGTGTATGAGCTGGAACAGCGCTATTACGGCTGTGCCCAGTGTGTAGTGGGAGCGATACAGGATTTTTTCCCCCTGAATAATGCTGTTTTTAAAGCTGCCACTTCATTTTCAGGAGGGATTGCGTCTTCTATCGAGGGTAGCTGCGGGGTTTTAACCGGAGGGATCATGGTCCTCAGTTACTATTTTGGCCGGTCCCGCGAAGAATTTGCTGATATCAGTCTCCTGAGGCGTCCCGGTCCCCTGGTCCAGGAATACTGGGACATGTTTCGGGAAAAATACGGGGGTGAATCCTGCCGCGAGGTCCAGAACTACTTTTTCGGGACTGCCTATCATTTTCTTGACAATGATGAGTATTACGAATATGAAGAAAGAGGCGGCCATAAAGACAAATGCCCGGCCGTGGTGGGAGAAGCAAGCGCCTGGTTGGCTGAAAAACTGATTGAGCACAACGTCCCTATTTTAAAACAAAAACCTTAGCACCAGCCACGGGGACGTTTCGGTTGTCA
>PUKV01000173.1 GCA_003550645.1 Syntrophomonadaceae bacterium
ATCGGAACTGCCGAAATCTACAATATCGTCGAAAGTTTAGATGAAATAGTTGACAGCCTGGCTATAGGACAATACTGGCACGGAGATCAGCGGGTCATTCTATTTGTTAAGCTCGCTGAAGGCTTCAGTTTCACTGAAGAGCTGAAACAAAAGATTAAAAGAACTCTGCGCGAGAAGGCCTCGCCAAGACACGTCCCTGCCGTAATAATGCAAGCGCCGGATATTCCCTGCACTTTGAACATGAAAAAAGTAGAAAGTGCAGTGACTAATATTATCCATGGCAGAGCGGTAACAAACCGGGACGCCCTGGCCAACCCTGAATGTTTGGATTTCTATGAAAGTGTCACAGAAGAACTAAATTCATAAAAATAGTACTGGGTAGACGAGAGTTTGTGCACCCCTGCCTGTAACCGGGCCGTCTATCCGGGTAAAGATGCCGGTGAGGTTTTATTTCAATACTCCCCTGGCAAAGGTGCGGTTAACATCCTTGATCTCCACTTCAACCGTCTGACCAACTTTGTCGCCCGCATTCTCTATGTTGACTACAAAACCATGGATCCTGGCTATGCCATGATTCTGGTTAGTGGAATGTGGCTCCTCAATAGTCAAATCCAATACTTCACCCACTTTTACCGGCAGGGCCAGATCTTGAATTTCTTTCTGGCTTCCCCGGGCTACGATTCTATACTTTTCAATATGCACATCCTCAGCGCCACGGATAAAAATACGCCGGCTCAATTCTTCTTCCAGCTTTTTCAAGTTCACCCCACCGGTGCCGATGATAATCGCCGCCACTTCATGGTGCATCTCAACCAGGACCGCTTCACTTTTTTCCTGCTGGAGTTGACTTTTCATTTCGCTTTCGATCCTGGTACTGACTACCAGCGGTGTCAATACCTTGCCAGAACCGCTGCAGTAAGGGCAGGACTGCTGGAGGTATTCCGATAAGTCCTGGCGGACTTTTTTCCTGGTCATTTCCACCAGGCCTAAGTTGGTCAGGCCCAATACGTAGGTCTTGGTCCGGTCATTCTTGATTGAGGCATTAAGCTTATCGATTACCTTGCGGCGGTGGTCTTCAACGCTCATATCTATAAAATCAATAATTATAATACCGCCAATATCGCGCAGGCGGACCTGGCGCGCAATTTCTTCAGCCGCCTCCAGATTGGTTTTCAGGATCGTATCGGCAAGATTGCGCCGCCCGATATAACGGCCCGTATTAACATCAACTACCGTCAGGGCCTCGGTTTCATCAAAAACCAGGTATCCCCCGCTCTTTAACCAGACCTGGCGGGAGAGGGCTTTTTCGATCTCTTTTTCCACCCCGTAGCGCTCAAAAATGGGCTCTTTTTCTTTGTAGAGTTTGACCTTGGATTTTAAATGGGGTGAAATGTAGTCCACTATTTCCCGCACTTTATCATATTCATGTTCATCGTCAACAAGGAAGCTGCTGAACTCTTCTACGAACAAGTCCCGGGCAATCCGGCAGGTTAGTGATAAATCCTGGTAAAGAATTGCCGGTGCAGTTTTCTGCTGAAAGCGGGTCAGGATTCGGTTCCAGAGCTGGACCAAAAACTGCAGATCCTGCTCCATGACCTCGTTATCAACTCCTTCAGCAACCGTTCTTACAATCAGCCCAAGCTCCCCGGGTTTCAGCTTCTCCACTTCTCGACGCAGCCTTTCCCGTTCGGTCTGGCTCTCGATCCGCCTCGATACACCGATATAATCGGCCCCCGGGACCAGCACCAGGTAGCGGCCTGGTATGGTAATCTGGCCTGTCACCCTGGCTCCTTTGCTGCCAAATGGTTCTTTGATCACCTGGACCATTATTTCTTCGCCAACCCGAAGTAATTTTTCAATTGTTGCCCGGGAAGGAGGCGGGCTTTCTTCAGATTCGTCGGTAAAAACATCGTCCACATACAGAAATGCATTTTTTTCCAGGCCTATATCGATAAAGGCAGCCTGCATGCCCGGTAAAACATTGGCTACGATCCCCTTGTAAAGGTTACCCACAACCCGGTACTGCAGGGGCCGCTCAATGTCTAACTCCACTAACTTACCTTTTTCCAACAAAGCCACCCGGGTAGCCCTGTTATCACAATTAACTATAATTTTCTTATCGATCTCAATTCACATCCCTTCAGACAAAGGTTGCAGGAATTGATCGTGTTCTTTATACAACCTCTCGCGGTGCAATTCCCAGTAAGCTTCATATTTACAGTCACAGGACAGTTCTTTCTCAAGCTGTTCGATAACATAAAAGGGCGACACCCCACCCCTGCTGCCGGCCTGCAGCAGCATCTGCAGCTGTATAGGTGAATCATTTTCAGGTTCTTTAAAATATGCTTCAAGAATATAAGGCCTGACATTTACATAAGCTTTTTTCTTCTTTTTCTTTGTTCTCGGGGCCAGGATCTCTTCCCTGCCCAACAGGTGTTCCAGGGCCTGCCGGTACTGCGAAAATCCTTTCCTGCAACCTTCTTCAACCACCAGCGTTGCCCGGTAAAGAACAGCAGTGACGAGTGATGGCAGGGAAGGAGCATCATGATCCTCGATACGGGCCCCAGTTAAAACCAGGCCTTCCGGGAGCTGTTCGCTTAAAACAGAAACAAACTGTTCCGGGCTGACCGCCCCGGAAAAAAAAACTTCTCCGAATTCCTCGGCAGCCGTAACATTGACCGGGAGGGGGGCGGCAAAATTAAACCGCAAATGCGGGCTATAGCCTTCGCTGTAAGCCAGGGGAAGCCCGCTCCTGCGCAGGGCCCTCTGAAACATACGCATCATGTCCAGGTGCGATATATGCTTTAAAGTTTCACTACGGGCAAAACTAAAGCGGATCCTGATCATTGCGGTTCTCCTTGATCAGTCATGTCGCTGCTAAAAGCTCTACGGTGTTCCCTGATAAAAATCTCTCTTTCAACTCCACAATCCAGGTGATCCCAGGGCAGGACATCATCATATGCAAACCGGCGCTGTGCGTAATATTCCGGTTTAACGCCCGTTTCCTGGAATGCCTGCCGCCAGAGGGGCATAGAAAAATATTCAGTCCAGCCGTCAAAACGGCACCCCAGGCTATAAGCCAGTTCCAGGGCCTGAGCCAGGCGTCGATCACCCCGTGCAAAAACAGCTTCCAGGAAGCTGGTCTCTGCATCATGCCAGCTCAAATCTACCCCGGGCATTTTCTTAAAACCCTGCTGTAAAAGCTCCTGGCGGGCTAAAACATCAGCCAGGGGCAGCTGCGGTTCCCACTGAAAAGGCGTATGCGCCTTGGGGACAAAAGTGGAGACACTGACAGATATGCTGATTTTACGGCCCGCTTTGCGGCGAAAATACTGCCTGATCCTGAAACATAAGTCGACGATAGCTTCAACATCCGTTTCAGTCTCGGTTGGCAAACCGATCATAAAATACAGTTTAAAGCCCTGCCAGCCGGCATCGAGGGCATCACCGAGTGCAGTAAAGATTTCTTCTTCAGAAATATTTTTCCTGATTACCCGGCGCAGGCGCTCTGTCGCTGCTTCCGGCGCAAAAGTAAGATTGCTCCGCTTACCGCGGTGCAGCCTGTCCGCAAGTTTAATCGAGTAAGAATCCAGGCGCAGGGAAGGCAGGTTGCATTTAACCTGCTCACCGGCCAGAGTACGGTCCAGTTCCTCTATAAGCTGATCCAGTTGAGGGTAATCGGTACTGCTCAAAGAGGCCAGGGATAGTTCTTCATAGCCTGTTTTTGCAATTTGTTCGCAGGCTGTTTCTATAATTTTTTCCCGGCTGCGGCGCCTTACCGGTCGAAAAATATAACCGGCCTGGCAAAACCGGCATCCCCTGCTGCAGCCCCTGAACAGCTCCACTACAGCCCGATCGTGAATGGTTTGCATATAGGGAATTACCGGTGCAGTAGGATAGGGAGCGTTATCGAGATCTCTGATCAGCCTCTTCTTAACAACTTCCGGAACTCCGGGTTCTTCTTTTTCAAGTTTTTCAAGTTTTTCTCCCCTGTAAACAGGCCGGTACAGGGATGGAACATACACTCCTTCTTGTCCGGAAAACCTCACCAGCAGATCCTGGCGACTGGTAACCTCCTTTTTCCAATCCTTCAGGAGAGACAGTATCTCAGGGAGGCATTCCTCCGATTCGCCCAGGATAAAAAAATCAAAAAAGGGAGCCAGTGGTTCCGGGTTGAAGGCGCACGGCCCTCCCCCGATAACCAGCGGAACCTTGTCATGGCGTTGTTCGGTAAACAGCGGAATTCGCCCCAAATCAAGCATATTCAGGGTGTTGGTATAGCTCAATTCATACTGCAAAGAAAAACCGATCAGGTCAAATTCAGTAAGTGGTTTCCCGCTTTCAAGGGCGAACAGGGGCATATCATAGTCCCGCAGCAGCGCCTCCATATCAGTGCCCGGGGCAAAAACTCTCTCCATAAGCATGTCCGGCCTGTTGTTAACGCTATCATACAGGATTTTTAAACCCTGGTTGGACATGCCCACTTCATACAAGTCAGGAAAAGCCAAGACCATCTTTACCGCTGCTGCAGCATGATCTTTTTTCCGGGCATTCCACTCGTTACCCATGTAGCGGGCCGGTTTTTGCACCTGCGCCAGAAGGTGCTTCATTTTAGTATCTAAAACCTGCATATCAGCACATCACAATCATAACCATAGTCGCTATTAATCTATTATAATCCTACCATATCATCGTCCCGCTTTTTTCAGGACCTGCCAACCACAAATCAGAATAATAATACCATATCATACCTGTTTTGATAAGCTGCCTTAAAGCAGCCCTTTCTCTCGAAAACTAAAGAAGCAACCGTCCCCAATAATGATATGATCTCTCACTGCAATACCCAGGATATTGCCGGCATCAACCAGGCGCCTGGTGACTTCAATGTCCTGCTGGCTGGGAGTGGGATCACCACTGGGATGGTTGTGGAACAGGATCACCGAAGCCGCACTTTTGCGCAGCGGTATAGTAAAAATCTCCCGCGGGTGGACAATGGAAGCACTTAAACTGCCCACCGATATTTCTTCCCTGGATATAACATGGTTCTTGGTGTTTAAGAGCAAAATTTTAAAATATTCTTTCTTCTTGTAGCGCAGCTCTTCCATGAACAGGTCGGCTGCCTGCCTGGGAGTGGAGATGCTTCCCGTTTCTTGCCTGGGCGCTGTCGCCAGCCGGGAACCAAGTTCAAGGGCTGCTTTGATGGTAACCGCTTTGTCGGGACCTATCCCCCTGTTCTCCTGGAGATCCTCCAGGGTAAGGTGGGGCAGGTTACGCAGTCCCCCGCTTTTGGTGAGAATTCTCGTTGCCAGCTGCACAGCCGATTCTGTCCTGCTGCCGACACGAAGCAGGATCGCCAGCAATTCAGCATTGGAAAGGGCACCTTCTCCCAGAGTTATTAGCTTTTCCCGGGGCCGTTCCTCGAAGGGCAAATCTTTAATCGTAATGCTTTGATTGTCCATTAACCGCCATCCTTTCTGCTTAGCCATGTTGGGACCTCCATCTGGATCAACAAATCAAAAAGCAGGCTCAGGGGTAAACCAACTACATTAAAATAGCATCCTTCAATCTTTTCGATAAATATTGCCCCGCGCCCCTGGATGCCGTAAGCACCGGCCTTGTCAAGGGGCTCACCGCTTTCAACATAACGAACAATATGTTCCCTTTCCAGCGCTTTCATCCACACCCTCGTCCTGGAAACTCCGGTTTGAAAACCGCCCCCCGTAATATCGTATAGAGCCAGGCCGGTGTAGACTTCATGTTCATTGCCGTTCAGTAATTCCAGTATCCGGACAGCGTCATTACCGTCTACCGGTTTGCCCAGAATGCACTTCTCACAAACCACGATCGTATCGGCGGCCAGGACAAAACCGCTTTCCAGGCGACTGGTAACATCAAGCGCTTTTTTCTGGGCCAAAGAAATTACTACGTCTCCCGGCTTTTCATTATCAGGCATATCTTCATTAACTTCGGGCTTAATAACGGTGAACTCAAGGCCAACCTGCTTCAACAAATCGACCCTCCGGGGTGATGCAGAAGCTAAAACCAGGCTCATCTACCATCACCCAGATTCGTCTGCCTGATCATCCTGCCGGTCACTCCTTCCAGGTAATAAGCTGCCAGGCCGGTAAAAATACCGGTCGGGATAGATAGTAACAGTAAAAAGGGGAAATAACCTCTTAAAAGTTCAAAACTGGCGATAATCAAACTGGCCATGGCCAGCTGGGTCAGGTTGTGCACAGCAGCCCCTACAACACTGACCGAAATCAGGCTAACCAGCCCTTTTCTTTGAAAAACCAGGACCAGGGCCATGGCCAGGCAGCTTACTATCCCGGCGGTTATGCTCAGCCAGAAACCGAAGCCAAATAAACCGCCGACAAAAATACTGCCCAGCACCGACCGGATGGCGGCAACCAGCAGGCCGCTGCGCAGCCCGAACAAGATCAGGGTCAGTAGCGTAATGATATTAGCCAAACCTACCCTTAGCCCGGGAACCGGCATCGGTAAAGGCATGGCAGCCTCGACGGTATGAATTACTACCGCAAAAGTAATCAGCAGCGCCAGGTAAGTTAAATATCTTAGCCGGTTTCTGACCTGAAAACCGGTACTCTGCATAGCTGTATTCCTTTCAAGACAACCTGTTATCGTAATACCCGGGTGTCTTATACCCGGCGCAATTCAACCTGCTGCCGTTCCAGGGTTTCTGGGCTGATGAACATTACTCCAGTTCAATTCTATCCTGCAGGCCGCTGGTATAGGTTATATCCAGCTCGGGAGTTACAAAAATACCTTCTACTCCCGCTTTCTCCTCGATCAAATCAAACCCATCAACAGGGCCAAGGATAAAAGCAATCGTAGATAAAACATCGGCCTCCATGGTCGTAGCGGCAACAACAGTAACACTGGCCAGGTCCATGGCCGGCATACCGGTTTGAGCATCAAGAATATGGTGATACTTAACCCCGTCTTCTTCAAAGGCACGCTCATAATCGCCCGAAGTGTCCACGCCCCTGTCCTCTAAGGGCAGCACCGCAATCATATCCCTTTCATCCCTGGGGTTCCTGACCCCGATCCGCCAGGGCTCCCCGTCCGGACGACTCCCCAACAAGCCTATATCGCCGGCATTGACATAAGCGTTCTCCACCCCTGCATCAATAAGAATTTCCAGGGCCTGATCTACAATAAATCCTTTGGCAATACCACCCAGTTCCAGGCCCATCCCCGCTTCCGGCAGGTAAACGGTTTGCTCCTCCGGGTCGAGTTCAACCAGTGAGTAATCCACCAGCTGCAGGGTGCTTTCTATTTCTTCCGGTTCAGGCACCCGGTATTCTTGATCGGAAAAAAACCCCCACAGGTCGGTCAAGGGCGCCACAGTCGGATCAAAAACACCTCCGCTCATTTCTGCATATTCAAGAGCCTGGTCGGTCACGTAAAATACTTCAGGGCTTACCTGAACCGGTCTATCACCTGCGTGTTCATTAATCCTGGCAACATCACTGTCTGGAATGCTCCTGCTAAAAAGCTTTTCCAGCCTTTCAATTTCAGCAAAAACCTCATCCCTGATTTCTTCAGCAGCCCTTACCCCCCGGGCTTGAAACCTCAACTCGGCCACGGTATCCATGGTCATGTGGGAATAAGTGAAAGTATTTACTGCATAAAACGTGCGCGAGTAATAATAACCAAACAGCAGGACCAGGATAAGAAGCGGTATAACATAGATTGGTTTTAAATATTTAGCAACCCGGCTTTCCTTTTTATCTGCCGGGCTGGAATTATTAATTTCTTGCAAACCTTAATATCCCCTTTTATGTTAAATCGTTATAATAAGCGGGCGCAC
Organism: Syntrophomonadaceae bacterium; assembly: GCA_003550645.1. GTDB lineage: Bacteria > Bacillota > Dethiobacteria > DTU022 > DTU022 > B1SED10-74M. The sequence continues at coordinate 7,835 of PUKV01000173.1, forward strand.
CAAAAGTTATAGTTCCTGTAAAAGATAAAAAGACAGGGTTGAAGAGTGTTATGTCACCCTATCCTTACAGGTACCGGTCTCATCCAGCGTATTATTAACGCCCGGTGTAAAATATGACCACCAGCACGGCACCCAGCAGTAAAGCCAGGATTAACTGGTCAAAGTTCAAGTTTTTAGTCGTCCACTCAATCGGATTAAAGCGGAGTTTGCGCCTGATAGTACTTTCATCTTCTTCCTCGTGATCACTGCCCGCTCGATCTGCCATCCGGCGCATCGCTTTTCCTGTTTTCATGTAGCCTTCATCAATACCCTCATCGAGCCTTCTCGAGCGATCAGCAAATTTTCGCGCAGCACTGCCTGTCTTCGCATAGCCATCATCAATGGCCTCATCCAGGTAACGGGTTCGCTCTGCCAGGCTGCGCCCGGCTTCTGCTGACTTTTGAAAAGCACCGTCAATGCTTTTATCCAGTGTCGTTATATACTGGCAGAACTGGTACAGGTTACGCCCGGTCTTCATGTAAAAATTGTCCACCGATGAGTCGAGCGTGCTCCCGTACTGGCAAAATCTTTTGAACAGGGCATTGCCCAGGGGGTTAAAAATCAAGTATTCCACGCTGACCCAGGGCGGCAGGTGAATACCTCGCTGCAGAATAGCAGCCATGTTAAGGAAAAGCAGCAAGCCTGCTATAATCAGCCTTACAGAGCCCCAGATCCCTTCAAGGGTGTAAATACCCACCACCCCGGAAGCGTAGGGGATTAGTGTAGAGATCATCTGCGGGTTGGCTCCCAGGATGATACAAAAAGCCGACGTTCCGATTATGGCCAGGTAGCTGCTAATGGGAGGTTTCCGGTGTATTTTTGCCCGCCCCTTGATGAAACCGAAACCAATCAGCTTGCAGAAAGAAGCCGCCGTCCCGATACTGGCTATCATCAACATTGTTTCCGCCGGACCCATGTCGTAAAAGGCGTATTTAAGCAGGTACTTGCTCACGTAACCGTTAAATAGCGGGAAGCCGGAAATAGCCAGGGCTCCGACAACTCCTCCGATCGTGGCCAGGGGCATGGCTTTCCAGATACTTTGCTTTTCCTGTTCTTCTTGCTCAGAATCTATGTGAGTCAAATCATGCAGGTCTTCAGTGTTGGTGGCATAAAAAACTGCACCAACACTCATAAAGAGCAGGGCTTTATAAAGCAT
>PUKV01000140.1 GCA_003550645.1 Syntrophomonadaceae bacterium
ATACCAGTCAGCTTACCGGGCCAGGAAATATTCTTTGATACCCTCCATCATGGCCCTGGCAAATTGCTGCTGTCCCCGGGGGTGAAGAATATGCCAGTTGTCTTCGGGGTGCATCATGTAACCGGCTTCCACTAAAACGCAGGGGAACTGGGTGTACCTGGTCACGGCAATATTTCTTCTCCAGGTGGACAGCACCGGCAGGTCCATTTCTTCTGTCACTGTATCAAGCATAATACCAGCCAGTTTTTCGTTATGATCATAGTTGTAAAGGGTCATGATTCCGTGGGTGTTTAATGCATCAGCACCGTGGGCGTGGGCATTGGCGTGAACACTTATGAATAAGTCGGTTTGATCTATAAATTCCGCTTTCGGGCGATCATAAAGATCTACATCTACGTCTTCAGTACGGGTCATAATCACCTCTGCACCTTCTTCCAGCAAAAGCTCCTCTAAATAAAGGCTCATGTCTAAAACCACATCTTTTTCATAAAGATGACCCGGCCCGGGTGCGCCGTAGTCTTCCCCTCCGTGCCCGGGATCAATAACGATGGTTTTACCCTGTAAGGGGTTTTCTCTATCTGCCGGGGTCGGTTTGTCTATCTCAAATGTCAGGCTGGTGCCCTCCCAGGCGGGCGTAAAACCAGTCAAGCGTTGGTCAAGCTGGATTGTTAATACAAAGACACCAGGCTCCCCTGCCATGGGTTCGAGGCTTAACTCTCGCACCGAACCGGGGGGTTCTGGAATTTCCAGATCTTTAACCCTGTCTACACCGTACAGACTGATCTTTAGCTGATCTGTCCCGCTTTCAACGAGGAAGGGGAACCTTTCGTCGGCGTTCAGGCGCAGGGTAACTTTTTCGCCGGTTTCTGATACTTCGATGCCGGACAGGGACGGGTCCAGGTACTCTTTGTCTTCCAGTTCCCGGACTGCGTCCTTGTGAAGCAGGTAAGTTTCCTCTTCTTCAAGCTTGACCCGGTAATAGTTCCCGGAGGCTCCCACCGCTTCAAAGCGGGTCCCTGCAGTAAGGTAGCTGGCAATATCGTTGGGATGCCCGGTACCTCCCTGGGTATCGGAATAAAGCTGGTAAGAATCATCTCGGATAACCCTAAACCAGCCCGAAAAATTTAGTTCAGCTTCTTCCCTGACTTCTAAGACTTTATAGGGTGTGTCAGCAGTAAAGGCCACTTTTCCCGGCAGCTCCCGGCTGACCTGCTCCCCGCCTTTATCTAAAATCACCGTAACCGGCATGGTATCAGATACTCCTTCAGCAGGGGGATCATTAGCGCTTACTGTGTAAACAGCTGTATAAATGCCGCCTCTTCCCGGGGGACCGTTTGGATATTCTAATTCTGTCATCTGGACATAATTGCCTTCACCAACCTGGTAATAGGCCGTAGCTCCCGGACTGCCCCGGGCCACTATTCTTAAAGTTTCACCCGGGTTTAAAATTTGATCTGCTTCTGGTATCAAATGGGAAGAATGAATTTCCAGGGGCTCTTCCGGCATAATCCCCAAACCTTCCGGGTAAATAACCGTTCTCTCAACTGTAGTGGTGTCAACACCGTCAGTGGCTTCTACCCTGACGGTAAACTCTTCACCGCGGGGAATATCAACCATGGTAAGAAAATTTCCGGTTTTTCTGTCTAACATCTCCACCGGTTCCCCGTTTACGGTTACATCAACCTGAGAATAGGACCTGGTAGTGCCGAAAACAAATAAAGAATTATCATAATAACTGACCTGGTAAGAGGGTGGATAAGAAACATGTAAAAGCGGCCCTTCTTGCTCTTCCTCTACATCCGGATCAAACTCTTCTGGTGTAGAAATGATCACTGTTCTTGTTTCTTCATCCCACTCCACAAAAGCTCCCAGCGCTTCCGCGGCCGGTTCCACGGGGGCATAGACTGTATCATCGATCAATTTAACCGGAGCTTCCCAGGTTACCTTTTCACCATCTATTGTTACTTCGCGGCTCCCGGCGGGAAGATAAACCTCAAATTCACCAAGGCTGCCGGAAAAGACTTCATTGCCGGGATCCCACCTTGTGTAAACGCCCAGTGTTTCAAAGATTGGCTTTGCAGGAACAAATATTACCTCATCCTCTATTATTACCGGGTTTTCCAGCTCGATTTGCTCTTCGTTGATAACAAGATCGATAACCCTGGCCTGGTAAATCATGTAAGCCAATACGCCTGCTATAAAGATAATCAAGATGGCCAGCACAATCTTTTTCATAATCACTCACCCTCAGGAATAATTTAGCTTCCGGCATGTGCTGCGTAAACAAAAAAACATTATCTAAACCGTTTATTCTCAGACAAGGGTCAGACTAAAAAGTGAGGTTATTAGTAGCCAGGAAAATATAATTTTAAAGCCCTGCCATGAAATAATGAGATGAGGAAGCTGTCAACTTGTATTTCAATACTAAAGGATTATTAGAAATATTTCAAGCACATGACATGACAGGGGGACGTTTCATCTGTCACCCCCCATTCCCCCTATCATATGCAGCCCTCCATGTTTACAGATAATTTACCTCATAAATCATAATTACCTGATATAATTAAAGAATATCAGAGGGAATCAGAAAAACATTGTATTGAAAGAAGAACCAGTTCTTATGGATCAACAGGAACATGAGATAACAAAGGGGACTTTCTGGCTCTCTTCAGCTGCCCTGATCAGTAGAATTATAGGTGTAGCGTACCGGATACCTTTAAACAGGTTTTTCGGGCCGGAAATAATGGGTATGTACCAGCTGGTGTACCCTGTATACCAGCTTCTTGTTTTGTTTTCTATTTCCAGTTTTCCTACCGCCCTGGCCAGGTTAGTGGCACAGGAAAAGGGCGCCGGCAGAAACAGAATAGCACATGATATTTTTATAAGCGCCTTGTTACTACTGGGTGGAGCCGGCGCTTTTTTTATAAACTCTAAACTTGTTTCTAAGTTTTTAGCCCGGCCTTTCTTTAGCCCGCAATTTTTTTTAAAAACCCTGCTTTGTTTATCTATCATGGCAGCAGGATCTGTTCTTGTGTACATACTTTTAGTTGCTTTAACCGGACTGCACGGGATCGCCCTGGCAGTGGCTATAATTACCGGGGCGGCACTATACCTTTACATGATACTAAGAGTAAACCTGTTTTCTTACCAGGAGATTCAAGCAATCCCTCGTTACGGTGAAAAGATAGCCAGTTATTTTTACAAAGAAGGCTAACGCATCCCTGGATTGAGAGTGTTCACTAGATTATTACTGGCGGTGAAAGATTAATGGATTTAAAAAACGATAGCCATACCATAAGCAATAAAAAGAAAATCATAAAATGTATCCCCGTTAAAACGGATTTAATTAGACCGGGCGATTCTTTTGTTGAGAAAGCTGTGCATTATATAAAACCGCACCTGCAAAAGAGCGATATTGTTGTCTGCAGTGAGAAGGCGGTTGCCTTTAGCCAGAACAGGGTAATCGATGGAAACAATATCAGGGTAGGGCTGCTGGCTGCTACACTTTCTCGCTTTGTCACTAATAATCCCCACGGGAAAGGTTTGCGCGATCCCCGTAATATGCAGGTGGCCATAAATATAGCCGGCCCCTTAAGGATCACTTTCGCCGCAGTAGTAGGTGGAGCTGCCAGGCTGTTTGGCCGTCCCGGGTACTTTTACAGGCTGGCCGGATCTGAGGTTTCCATGATTGATGGTGTAGTAGGGCACCGCTTCGAGGAGCTTCAAAAGTACATTGTTCCTGCGCCGGCAAATCCTGACCAGGCAGCACACGATATCAGTACTGCCCTGGAAGGATACCCTGTTGTTATTATGGACGTTAATGATATTGGCGGGAGCATGGTTGTGGGCAAATCATGCAGTGAACTGCCTGTTAAAGAAATCGAAGAATTCATGCGTTACGACAATCCCCTTGGACAGGGTACTCAACAAACCCCGGTTGGTATTTTGCGGCAACAACCAGGAGTCTAAAGCAGGCGATAGGAAAAGTCCTGTCGAATTACAACTATGATCATGAAATCCTATTTCAGGAGGTAGCCTGGTGAATAAACAATATGATGAGCCGGATTTTGTTGATGTTGTTCCCGGCAAAATAGAAGACGACAGGGACCAGGTAGAATCTGAAATCAAAGCGCTTTGCTTCGAGCAGCCTTTTGCTGTGCTGGCCACCCATGACGAAGGCCAGCCTTATACCAATTTAATCAGCTTTGCCGTGGATGAAGAGCTCAAACACCTGGCTTTTTCCACTCCCTCCCGGACCAAAAAGTACCACCTGGCTACCAAGAACAAGAATGTTTCCCTTTTGATCGATAACCGCGACCAGCAGCCGCAGAGTATAAACCTGATCCGGGCCCTTACCATTACCGGCGAAGCCAGGCCCCTTGAAGATCCTGAAGAAATTGAGCGCTGGTGCGGGCTGCTGGTCAAAAGGCACAGCTACCTGGAAAAGTTTATCAAATCCCCTACATCAAGCCTGATCCTGGTTGACATCACCCACATAACCTACGTGCGGCGGTTCCAGGAAGTCTACCACTGGGTGCGCGGACACCTTGCATAGCCTTTTCCTGCAGATGCTCAAAACTACCCCGCCCCAGCTTCCGAATTATAAAGCCCGGCAGCTATCGCTTTTCCCTGAAGATATAGTATAATTATTTCCGAAGCAAGGCACCTTTAAAAACTGATGGGGTGGATAACTTGAAAGATCAACTGGACCGGCTATTTCAAGACCTGGTAAAAACCAGGCAGGTTAAACATGCTGTTTTAGCCGTGGAAAGTGGAGATGGCGCGCTTCGCTGGGCAAAAGCAGAAGGCGCAGCTGAAGAAGGGGTTGAAAAAATTGACCCACACAACCCCTTCTTTATAGCGAGCGTGACCAAGCTTTTTATTGCAGCGGCTGTTCTAAAACTTTACGAGCAGGGGCAGCTTTCGCTTGATGATTATTTACCCCGATTTTTACCGAAAAAAATGACCGCAGGCTTACACCGCACTAAAGATGGGACAGATTACAGCGGCGAAATCACCCTGGCGCACCTGCTCAGCCACACCTCCGGGTTGCCCGACTATATTGAAATCAAGCCTGAAGGCGGTAAAAACTTATTTGATCTTGTCCTGGAGGAAGGAGACCGCTCCTGGAGGATTGAGGACAGTATTAATATTGTTATTAATGAAAAAAAGCCCTTGTTTCCTCCCCAGCCACTTGCGGCGGAAAAGAAAAAAGCCCGCTACTCAGACACCAACTTTCAGCTTTTAATAGCTGTCATTGAAGCTGTAACCGGCCGGTCCATCGACAAAGTCTTTGAAGAGATGTTTTACAAACCCCTGGGCTTACTAAATACCTTTCACCCCGGGAGCAAACCGCTTGCCCCCCAGCCCCCGGCAGGTCCGCTCTGGTACGGCAATCAAAAGCTTGATATCCCCAAGGCCATGCGCTCTTTCGGTGATCTCTACAGCACCGCCGGCGATTTAATCCGGTTTCTACGGGCTTTAAACAGTGGTGAGGTATTTGACCATCCGGCTACAGCCGGTTTAATGAAAAAGCAATGGAACCGGCTTGGTTTTCTGCTCAGTCCCGTAGCCCCGGGCTGGCCTATGGAATACGGGCTCGGGATGATACGCTTCCAGATGCCGCGCCTGTTTACACCCTTTCAACCGCTGCCGGAAGTAATCGGTCACAGCGGGGCCAGCGGCTCCTGGCTGTTCTACTGCCCCCAGCACGACATCTACATAACCGGCACAGTCAGCCAGCTGCAGGCTGCAGCGGCGCCATATCGCCTGATCCCAAAGTTGCTAAAACTATTAGGCAAGCACTATTAACTACTTCAAGATCTATCATGCTCCGTTTATACAGGTTGAATGGAGCCAGGTATTTAGTTATTTGCGGACTATTTTAATGACAAGACCGGCAACCAGGGCAGCAAAACTGAATCCGATAAAAATCCATTTAAGGAAGGTGAAGAGCGGAGCCAGGTGCGCTATAACAGCTGTTTCGGCCGGGTAGCGAAACATCACCAGGGAAGCAGCGCTGTTTTCAAATAGATCTAACAGGGCCCCGGCAAAAGGCAGCAGGTTTACCAAACGCCAGGGGCTTTTTTCAGGCAAAGCCCTAAACAGGTAAGTGATGGCTGCTGCCAGGAAAAAAAGGTAAGCCGCGGGCCAGATCAGGTCAAAGGTAAAGCGGCTGTAGATATAATAAGAGCGTCCATCCGGCCCATAAGCTTCCGCCATGGCATAAAGATCACGGGCCGTATAAATAAATGAAGTGTCCGGTGATACATCCACCCCGCTAACAGCTTCCAGCTGACCGGACATCTGCGGCAGCACCACTACCATGAAAAAAGCAAAAATAACCACTGCTGCAACAACCACGGGCAGGGTTGTTACCCGGTAGCACCATGAAGAAAGCTTATACAGGAGTTTCAACTCTTACAATCACAATCAATGTTGCCGGCCACTATTTCCTGCCAGTCACCTAAAACATCATGGGTCCAGCAGTCATCTGCACCGGCCGCTTCCCGCATTACCAGGGCAAAAATATAAGAAAGCTCCTTGACCGTTGCGCCTGCTTCAAGGGCCTCCTTGAAGTGTTTTAACACGCAGGGCTTGGAACGCGCTTTTATGGATAGGGCAAAGCAAATAAACTGGTACGTTTTTTCATCAATAGTGCGTTTTTCCTTGTAAAGCTCATCAATCTCATCCAGTTTTGCAACAAACTCCGGGAAAAATTCTTCAAGCATCCGCATTGGTTAATCCTCCTGTCATTTTAATGAAATCAAAACGGGCACCATTTTCAATCGATCATTTTAGCCAGGTCCTCTTTGGAAGGGACTTTACCGGCCAGCTTGACATCTCCATCAATCATCAATGCCGGGGTGAGCATAACCCCTGCCCTGGCGATTTGATTAACATCAGTAACTTTTTCCACAACAGCATCGCTGCCTTTTTCCTGCACCACTTCTTTTACCAGCTGCTCAAGCTTGTTGCATTTCGGGCAGCCGGTCCCTAAAATTTTTATTTCCATAATTGAATCCTCCTAACATTTATTATTAAAAATATTCACCTGCCCGGTCTTAAGCCAGAGCTTTATTACGGCTATCCCAGTGCTCTTTCAAAATTGCTGTAACCAGATCGAGGACCTGGTAAATCCGCTGATCATTGACCCGGTAGATTACTTTTAAGCCCTCCTTGCGTGAGGATACAACACCTTCTTTTTTCAGCACAGACAGGTGCCTTGAAGCATTAGGCTGATCAATCTCTAAGGCGGGGAATATTTCACATACACATCTTTCACCACCGCGCAGCAGTTCTAAAATTTGAATTCGCGTTGGATGCGCGATTGTTTTGCATAAGTCCGCCTGCAGGTTATTAATTTGATCTGCCATGATTACCCTCCACAACTATATTCTTATTTGCATATATAGTAACAGAAATATCTTTTTTCGGCAAGAAAAACTGATGCCGCTCTTCTTTCGCAAACACTGCCTTTCTACTTGCACAGTAAGGGATTTTATTAAACTATGGTTACGTTATCTTTTTGATACAAATATAAATCTATAAAGCAATTTTTTAAGGTGCACCAGGTGACAGAAGGATAATAATCTTGAAAACGGAGAGTACGGTTGCATCAGTATTGATGGAGAGTATTAAAAGAAGGAGTCGCACAAGAGGGAGATGACCTCATCAACAGAAAACTGGCTTGCTCCATCACCGCTTTGCAAGCCATAATTGCCAAAATCGGAGTGGTTCAACCCTTCAGCCTCGATAATTTCAGCCTGCGGGGGAAGGTTTTCTTTCGCTGCTTCGTAATTATCCCGGTTAATGATTAAATCTTCAGTGCCCATGATAGATATAACTTCGCCCCTGAAACTGCTTAAATCCTGATCGCTATAGGAGCCGAATAAAAACAGGCCTTCAACTTTCTCCATTGCTCCTGCTGTAAAGCGGGCAGCAGATATACCGCCCAGGGAATGGCCGCCCACCCAGGCTTGTTCGATATTGTAATTATCCATGAGCCTAGCAGCCGCGCTCACATCAAAGATAGCGGCATTAAAAGGCGCTTTTACGAGATATACAGGCGCCTGCAGGCACCCTGCCAGGTGCCAGAGCTTGTAAAGATAAGCCTGCGGGTCAACCAGCCCGCCCGGGTAAAAAATAATTGCAGGTTTGTCCGGGTTGACAGGCTCGGGGGTGATTACAAACTCCCTGCTTTCTTCCCTGATCTCGAGGCTTTCTTTTGCCATTACCTCTGACAGGTAGGCTTCCTCGGCCGGGTAAGTCCGCAGCAGGACAAACCCGTAAAAAGCAGCCAGGGCCACTATTACTAAAGCCGCTATTATCATAATGATCTTAACCGGTTTTGATTTAAAGGTTTTTTTGATAGCAGCTTCGCTCCTTAACTAAACAGCATATCTTGACTATATAGTATATCCATAATTATGCTGCAGGTAAATTGGTTTTTTGGATACACCGGTGTTTTTAAGTGAAATTACCCGGCCACAATCAATAAAAGTAAAGCCAGCTGTTGTCACAGCGGGCCCTGGAGCAAATGATTAAAACTACTTTAGCTGAAAACAAAAATGACACTGCCGGGTTGGTCATTTTGAAACATTTTATTATTGCCCCAAACTGTTTCATAACGCATAATTATATTAAAGCTGGTATGATCAAAAAGGATAACCGGCTAAATAAACGAAACCTGGTTTAAGGTGCCTAAGATGAATATTACTAAGAAACTGGAAAAAGGTATGGTTCTATGATAGAAAAAATTCTTGATGAGAACAAGCTTCATCACCGCCTCAGCAGGCGCCTTTTTGTCCGGCTGGGACTGACTGCA
>PUKV01000237.1 GCA_003550645.1 Syntrophomonadaceae bacterium
CGATGTCGTGGCGCACTACCCCGCCGCCTTCCATTTGTTCGGTAAAAGGCATTACGATCAGGGTGGAGGAGGAAACATATTCGGGAGTATGAGTATAAAGACTGATCCCGTAGGCCAGTGCAGCTGCGAGCAGGGGGAGGAAAAACAGGATTTTCCAGCGTTTTAACAGGACCTGCCCTATTTCTACCAGGCTGATTTCTTCTTCCACCGCTTTCACCACCTATTAACATAAAACCGCCTTAAATTTAATAATATTCTCCCAGGGGCAATAAATCTCCTGCAGAAATGAGAAATTTAGCCCCACTTTTATTCTCCGCTGGCATTGAAGAGCTTTTGCAGTTCCCCGATGAAGCGGTGCAGGCCCTTTTTTTCTGGTTCCTGTTCCACTTTTGTTTTGGTCCCGATCAGGCGGGAGCAGATTCCCTGCAGCCTGGTGGCGGCCGAGCAGTCCGGGTAGCGGCTGATGAAGGGATCCATTTCCCGGATGGAGCGGATCACGGTCTTGCTTTCCGGGATGGCGCCCAGGTAGGTCAGGGGCTGGCTGAGGTGATCCTGGCAGGCTTTGAGCAGGTTCAACTTGACCCTGGCTTCATCGCTGGCCTTCTCGACCATGTTCACGATCAGCTTGATCTGGAGGCCCTCTTTTTTCTGGGCGGCCGTCTTGATCAGGGCGTAGGCATCGAGGACGGCGTGGGGGTCGGGGGTGGTGACCACGACGATTTCGTCGGCGGCCAGCAAAAAGTTGGTCACGTTGGCCGATATGCCGGCGCCGGTGTCCAGGATGACGATGTCAGAGATCTGGTCGAGCTTGTTGAAGGAGTTGACCAGGCGGGTGAACTGCCACTGGCTTAAGTTGGCCAGGCGGTCCAGGCCGGATGCGCCGGGCAGGATCAGCAGGTTTTCCGGCCCTTCGATTATAATTTCATCGATACTTTTTTCACCGTTAAGCAAATGGGCGATGTTGTAGGGGGGATTTAAGTTCAGCAAAAACTCGATGTTGGCTGTGCCCAGGTCGACATCGATCAGGCACACCCGGTAGCCCATCCGGCTGAGGGCCACGCCCATATTGATGGAGACGGTGGTTTTTCCGACCCCGCCTTTGCCGCTGGTTACGGCGATGACCCGGGCGGTATGACCGTGCGCCTGGGAGCCGTCCTGCGGTTTTGCGCGGCCGCTGTGGGAGATGGCATGGGGCAGGGTGACGGTCAGGGTGCGCTGGGGCTGGAAGGTGCGCGATAGGATCTCGGCCTGGAAGCCTAAATCTTCGGAAGACCCGGCCGGACGCACCTTAAGGATCGTTCCTACCGGTAGCAAAATGAGCCTGCCGTTTTGTAGGGGGGCAGATATGATTAATTGCTTTTCTTCTTCATCAACGCTGATGACCTTGCTGTCGTAATTTCCGCGGTAAAGAGAGTTGTTAGTGGTCAGTTTTAAGGGCAGTCCCGGGTGGAGCAATGCATTATTCCTCCTGCTGTCAGTTCTTATAATCTTTTATCGGCCTTTCGGCCGTTGAATTAATCCCCGTGATTATGATCCTCCGGCGTTTCTTCCTCCGGTGCTTCCGGTTCCTCTGTTACCGGCCCCTTGGAGAGGACCAGGTGCACGGCGCTGCCTTTGTTGACGGTGGCCCCGATGGCCGGATTCTGGCTGATGACCTGGTCTGGGGGGGCTGATTGATGGTGCTCAAAGCTGACATCACCCATATATAAGCCGGCTTCGGTGATCATGGCGCTGGCTTTTTCCACCGGCTGCCCGATCAGGCGGGGGACGATGATGCGGTTGGCCGGGTCTTCTTTCGGGATCACCGTGACCTGGCAGCGGGCGGTGTGTCCGCCGTCAGCGGTCGTGACCTGGATCCAGGTTTCGCCGGGTTCAAAAGCCTGCACGTTGGCCCGGCGGCCGGTTTCCTGGTAGACGGCGGCGGTGGCTGGATCACTTGAGCTCCAGCTGACTGATGTGTTGGTGGCGCCGGCGGGCCGGATCGAAGCGACCAGGTGGGCGGTTTCGCCTACCTGCATGGTGATCGAAGCACGGTCTAAACTGACCCCGCTGGCTTCTACGGCGGCGGTGCCGACGGTAACGGTGCAGACGGCGGTATGGTTGCCGCAGGCGCTGGTGGCGGTGATCGTGGTGCTGCCGGTAGCAAGGGGCGTGATTTCACCTGCCTCTACTGCTGCTACTTCCGGATCGCTGCTTTCCCAGTGCAGGGCCTGTTCGGTGGCATTTTCAGGGATGATCTCGATACCTACAGTGGCGCTGTCGCTGCCGGCCAAAAGGCTCAGGCTGCCCGGGTCGATCAAAAGCGATTCAACCGGTACCTGCTGGATCCGGCCTTCCTGCCAGGTGGCCGTTTTGACCGTGCCCTCAGGGCAGGTCAGGGTGCCCTCGCCGTGCTTTTTATCCCGGGCCCAGCTTCCCTGGTAGATGGAGCCGCCGGCAAAAAGCAGCGTTCCTTCCCCGTGGCGCATGTCGTTCAGCCACTGGCCGTGGTACTCGCTGCCATCACCGTAAACAGCCGTTCCTTCGCCGTGGCGCAGCCCGTTCAGCCAGTGGCCTTTATAGGTGAAGCCTCCGGGTTTTTCCAGGATGCCGTAACCTGATCTTTTGTCTTCCACCCAAAAACCGGTATAGGTGCTGCCGTCCGGCCAGCGGTAAATGCCGGGGCCGTGTTTTCGGCCCTGCTCCCACTGGCCAAGGTAGCGGGCTCCTCCCGGCAGGATCAATGTGCCCCGGCCGTGGTACTGGCCTTTTTCCCACATATCGGCATACTTGATGCCGTCGGGATGGATCCAGGTCCCCCGGCCGTGCCGCTCGCCGGCATAAAAATAGCCGGCATAGTAGACCCCGCTAGAATGCTGCCAGGCTCCGAAGCCGTGGGGTTTACCGTCTTTGGTTTCTCCAGAATAGCGTTCTGTTTCCTCCTGGTTGTTGAAATAAAAGAGCGTTCCCAGGAGGATGGCCAGAAGGGCTACTATGGTCATGCGCAGGACCTGCTGCAAATGGCATCCCTTCCCCCGGGGCAGTTTTTGGCATTAATAACTTTTATTAGATTCGCTATTAAAACCCTGAAATCCTACCGGGAGAAAGACTGTTTTTTTTATCAGGCCATTTAAAACTCTGCCCGCCGGGTTTTTTTAACTAAGTTTACCGGGTTCTTAGATCCTGTTAAAGGCTGCCGGATCACCGGCTGCCTGCGGATCCGGGCCCGGAAGAAAGGGGCCCTGCTTGAAGAGCGCCTTAAGGATCTGGCGGGGTTAAAAAAAAATGCTTGTTCTAAAGCGGGTTTGCGCAACTCCTGCAGGTTAACAGAGTTTACTGGCGAATTAATAGTTTTGAGGTTTTTTACTTGTTATATAACAGGCTACCGCTGGCGCGAGATTATATGAGGTGTTATATTAATCGTGTATTGATCGGCGATACTTTTTTAGGGGAAGGGTTTTAATCAGAAATGAGGAAGCAAAGCAAAAATAAGTTCCTGTTTGTCATCTCAATCATTACCGCGGTTTTTTTGTTTGTAGTGGTGCTGGCCCCGCCGGTGCTGATCTATTATTCTGTCTACGCCTTTGAAGACAATTCTTCTACCGAAACCAAAATTATGCCGGTTAGTAATCCCGATGATTTTTTTTCAAACCTGACCAAAGAGTTCGGCGGTAACCGGATCAACATACTGCTGATCGGCTTAGATCACGATCAAAGCCGTAAAGAGCGGGGGGAGGATAGCCTGCCCGATACAATCATGATTGCTTCTTTTAAGCTCCATCCGGCCGAGGTTAACCTGGTTAATATCCCGCGCGACAGCTACGTGAGAATTTATGACCCGGACGGCAGGGAGATTTACGATAAAATTAATCACTCCTTCAGGCATGGATACAGGAATGCCGCTGACAACGAGGATCCGCATGAAAGGGGGCTTGAAACCACCTTGAAGACCATCGAGGATTTTCTTGGTGATGTATCTTTAAGTGGTTATGTGGCCCTTAACATGGATGGAGCCATGGAGATCGTGGATAGTATGGGAGGCCTGTATTACGAGGTCGATGTAGAAGTTCGCTCCCATCTGGGAACAGGCAGGCTCCAGCTGGAAGAGGGTTACCAGCATCTTGATGGCAGGAAGTTTGTGGACTATATTCGAAACAGGGCCGAGCACCAGGGCGGTGAAAGTAAGAGGATAGAAAGACAGCAGGACATAATGATTGCTTTATTCGACCAGTTTAAGAGGGACGGTCGCTTGTTCAACCTGCCAGGGATCTACCGGGTGATCAGTTCTCAACTTGAAACTGATATGAATATAGGGCAAATTGGCGCCCTGGGACTGCTTGGTATGACGGTAAATCCTGATAATATCGAAACCTTTGTATTCGGCGGCAGTGGTCAGCTATCCTATCAACACGGGCAAAATATTTGGTACCTGGTGATCGATGAAAAAGCACGGGTTGATACGATCGAAGAAGTGTTTGGAGTCACCGTAGATAAAAACCCCCAGATCAGCCTGCCCGGCCCCTACAACCCCGAGTCAGAAGATGAAACAGATTGATCCGAATCGGAAGCGGAGTAAAAACAATTGAACAATTAGGGTCAGGTCTTGAATTATCACTTTTTTTTAACTTGTACTTGTACTTAGTTCGAAGAAAAATATTATATTTCAAGACCTGACCCCGTTTTGCATTTTGCGTTTTGCACTAGAAACCGGCTGTATTTATTAATCCTGGCCGGTTTTTTTTTATTTTAGCCGGATGCCCCGGCCAGGTTTTTGTAAAAAGGATCATTTTGCCTGTTTTTGTGATATATTTACTAGTAGAGAATAATACCCACAGCGAAAATGTAATCCAAATATTCAAGTTGCCAGGGACCGGTAAGAAGGAGGGTAGGCTATAAAAGAGGCTATACCAAAACCCGGTCCGTTTGCTAATTTATTATCCTGGTAGAAATTGAAGGAAGGCGTCCTGGCAGAATGCTTAAGGAGAGGTGCTTTTTCAATCAATTTTGAAAGGGTGTATCCATTGAAATATAAAATCATGAGAAAAGAACTTTTATTAGTCTTATCGGTTTTTATTATTGCCCTTAGCTTTCTGATCGGCAGCTTAGGTTACACCCAGGACAGCCCGCCTGTTCCGCAATTTTCTGCTGATGTTTTGACCGGACCGGCACCACTGACGGTACAATTTAGTGATCAATCCTCCGGCAATCGCACCGGCTGGACCTGGTATTTTGGTGATGAAGATTATACAGGAACCTGGGAGCTTGTAAATGAAAATGCAGCATGGCCTGCTCGTTACAGCTTTAGCAGTGTAGTGCTACCCGAGGGCAGTATTGTGCTCACGGGGGGATTTGACACCGATAATGAACCTAGAGGAGATGTCTGGCGCTCTACTGACGGAGGAGAAACCTGGACCAGGTTGCTTCTTGCCGCGCCGTGGTCGCGGCGTGCTGACCATAGCAGCGTAACTCTACCCGACGGCAGTATTGTGCTCATGGGAGGTCGGGATGCTGCGCTTGGTGCTGGAAATGGGAAAAATGACGTTTGGCTTTCAACCGATGGGGGAGCCACATGGACAGAGCAAACCGGTTCAGCTCCATGGGAGGCCCGCTTTGCTCATAAAAGTGTAGTCCTGCCCGACGGCAGCATTATCCTCACCGGGGGGGTGGATTCTTCTCTTACAGAGAAGAATGATGTCTGGCGCTCAACCGATAAAGGGGAAACATGGGAGAGGTTGACAGCAAACGCTGCTTGGTCTGCCCGCTCTTACCATAGCGGCGTGGTCTTGCCTGACAGCAGCATCATCCTAATGGGGGGCGGGTTATGGCCCGGAGCACGTATAAATGACGTCTGGCGCTCAACCGATGGGGGAGCTACATGGACAGAGCAAACCGCTTCCGCTCCATGGACCGCGCGCGATGCCCATAGCAGCGTGGCTTTACCCGACGGCAGCATCATCCTCATGGGAGGGCGTCAGGTTGATCAGGATCGTGTCAATGATACATGGCGTTCGACTGACCAGGGGGCAACCTGGAAGCTGTTGGACGCAGAAAACGGGTGGCCGGAGCGAGCTGCGCATACAAGCATGGTCCTTCCTGATGGGAGCGTAATCCTGATCGGAGGCATAGACCCACCAGTATATTATAATGATGTCTGGCGCCTGGAGACGGCCAGTTCCTATGCACAGAACCCGGAACACACCTATGAAACTCCGGGGAAATACCGGGTCACCCTGCAGGCCTACAATACCGGGGGATCCGGCATTATCTCCAAAAGAAACTATATTTATGCTACTCCCGAGTTCAGTGGCGAGCCTCTGGCCGGTTCGGCCCCGCTTGAAGTGCAATTTACCGACCAAACAGGCGGCGAAGCCGGTGGCTGGACCTGGTATTTTGGTGATGAAGCTATGGCAGAGCCATGGGAGCAGATCAGTGCCAATGCAGCCTGGGCGGGACGGTCCGGCCACAGTAGTGTAGCCCTACCCGACGGTAGTATTATCCTTACAGGTGGTTATGACGGCACCTCGAGGAAAAATGATGTCTGGCGCTCGACGGATGGGGGCGCAAACTGGTCCCAGCTTACCGATAGCGCCCAGTGGACAGCCCGATCGGACCATACTACCGTTGCTCTTCACGACGGCAGTATTGTCCTTATGGGCGGATTTAGTCCTGGTATAGAACCCTATAGGAATGATGTCTGGCGTTCGACCGACAGAGGTGAAAACTGGGTTTGCCTGACGGATGCAGCCCAGTGGTCAAGACGTGATGGTTTAAGCAGCGTTGTCCTTACTGATGGCAGTATTATTCTTACCGGCGGCTTTAGTGAAGGAGACTTTATAAGCGATGTCTGGCGCTCGACCGACGGGGGTGAAAACTGGGAGCAGTTAGCTGCTTCGGTGTGGCCCGGTCGCCCCAGGCAATCCAGTGTTGCCCTGCCTGACGACAGCATTGTCGTTACTGCTGAAAATTTTGTCTGGCGCTCTCCTGATGGAGGGACTACCTGGTTTGAAATTAATGATCAGGTTGAATGGGGAATGTGCTATTATCAATCTGCCGCTGCCCTGCCCGATGGGAGTATCATTGTTTCGGGTGGAAGTACAATAGAGGGCACAGTAAAAAATGATGTCTGGCGTTCGGTTGATGGGGGCGCGACCTGGAGTTTATTGACCGAGGAAGCTCCCTGGCCGGCACGTTTTCATCATAGAAGTGTAGTGCTGCCCGACGGTAGTATTGTGCTCATGGGCGGTAATGATGCTCAAAACCCACGTTTTAATGATGTCTGGCGCCTGGAAACCGCCGGTTCTAACGAGAAGAACCCCGTGCATATCTATAAAGCACCGGGAACTTACCAGGTCACCCTGCAGACTTACAATGCCGGCAGCTTAAACAGCAGCTCTAAACCGGGATACATTGAAGTTCTAACCCTCTCGGGCCTGGCTGTAGACCCAGGTTCACTTCAACCTGCCTTTGACTCGACAGAAACAGAATATAGCGTTGAGGTAGCCCACGATGTCAACACAATTGCTGTAACCGCCACCTTACACGATCCCGGTGCAACGGTGATCATTAATGGCGATGCAGCTACCAGCGGGGAAGCAAAAAGTATTGCTTTAGGCGATCCGGCTACGGTCACCGTCATTGAAGTTGTTGTTTCTGACGCAGATGGGGTAATTGAAAATACCTATACTATCACCGTCAACCGGGCACCTGAACCGGGCAGTGATGCCACCTTATCTGGTCTAACCGTTAGTGTGGGCAGCCTGGTTCCTGATTTTAACTGGGCAATAACTGAATACACAGTTGATGTAGCTTATGATGTCGATTTACTGGCGGTTACCGCTACTTTATCCGATTCTGGCGCAACAGTGGGCATTAATGGCGATGCAGCTACCAGCGGGGAAGCAAAAAGTATTGCTTTAGGCGATCCAGGTACGGCTACCGTCATTGCCATTGTTGTTACCGCCGCAGATGGGGTGACTGAGAGTACCTATACTATCACCGTCAACCGGGCAGATACCACCCTACCAACAAAACGCCTCTACGGTGGTAACCGCTTTGAGACAGCAATAGCGATTTCAAAAGACAGCTACCCGGTGGCAAAAAGCGCCGATGCGGTGGTACTTGCCCGCAGCCATGACTTTGCCGATGCTCTTCCCGGTGGTGTGCTGGCCTACAAGGAGAAGGGCCCGCTGCTTTTGACCACTACAGAAGAATTAAAAGATGAAGTAGAAACTGAAATAGAACGGGTCCTTAAAGACGGCGGCACTATATATATCCTGGGTGGACCGGCTGCCATTTCAGAAGCAGTGGAAGATGATCTGCGCAGCATGGGCGGTTATGTAGTTGAGCGTATTGCCGGTAGCAATAGAACCGAGACTGCCTACAAGATAGCCAGGGCAGTAGGTGATGAGTCAGGGAAGGCAATTATTGCCTACTCGCGTAATTTCCCCGATGCCTTGGCCATATCCTCATATGCGGCCATGGAAGGGGTGCCAATTTTGACCAGCGATACCGATCAATTAAGCGATGAAGCTGAAAAGTACCTTGCGGAAAACAATGTAGGACAGGTCTATGTAGTTGGAGGTACAGGTGTGATCTCTGTTAATGTTATGACGGAGATAGAGGAAATAGTAGGTTCGGGCAATGTAAAACGGCTTGGTGGGACAAACCGTTACGCCACTGCCCGGGAAATCGCTGCAGAATTTTTCC
>PUKV01000264.1 GCA_003550645.1 Syntrophomonadaceae bacterium
CCATTCTGTGTGACTGCCTGGAACACCTTGCTCCAAATGTTGTGATCCACCGCCTGGCCAGCCAGGCCACTTCAAGAGATCTTCTCATCGCCCCGCACTGGACCATGGGAGCAGGCCAGATCGCCTCCCTGGTTGAGTCTGAATTAAAAAAGCGCGGCACCTACCAGGGATACCGCACTTAAAGAGAGATTAAGGCCAATCCGTTTATAATTAAGATGCTGCAGCTGAGTCACTGCCATTACTGTTGATGAGCCGTCACCAATCCGAAATAAAGCACGGCTGTAGATAAAAAACCTCTAAAACCGCTGCCTTTCCATCGCTATGGTCATTAACTGGGCCAGCTTGTTATCAGGCGGCGCATAAATACTGTCACGCCTGGCCATGCTCATGGCATCACCGGGGCAGGAGGTGGCACAAACCCCACAGCCGATACATTTCTCCCGGTCGAGGGAAGGTTCATCCGGCGACGATGCTTCCAGGGCTCCAATATGGCAAAGATCAACACAGGCTTCACAACCGCTACATTTATCCGGATCGATGGACGGGATAAAATTACTGGGCTGTATGCCCATTATCCCGTGTTCACTGATCGCCCGCAGGGGACCACAGCAACAGCCGCAGCAGTGGCAGATGTAGGCCGGTTCGTTAATTACATTGTCACAGGTCAGTACCAGCCCCAGGTTATAGCTGCGCTCAAGGTTTTTAAGGAGGTCATCCACGGAAGCTTTCCGGGCAAATCCGCGCCTGAGCAGCCAGTCGGCAGGCCGGCCCAGCGAGGTGCAGATATCTTCCATCGGAAAACGGCAGGTATGACCCGTATGGCTGGCCTTATGACGGCAGGCACAAACTGAAAGGCCCCCTCCCTGCGATTCCCGGATTACCGCTTCTGCTTTCTCGTAGTCTAAAACTTCGGTTTGAATCAATTCCGGTATATAATGCTCATAAACCAGGGCCCGAAACATTTTAGGCTCGGTTCCAAATATTTCTTCGACCACATTCCGGTCCTGGAAATATTGCTCGTACAGGGCTGATAGCTCCCTGACATTGGCCCCGTCTGTCCTCATCAGGCTGTACTCGAAAAAACCGACCACCACGGGAGATAACATATAATAGGTGGTTCCTTTGCGCGGAATATCTACTACCAGGCCCTTTTTGGCCATGTTTTCCAGGATGACAGAAAGTTTGCTTTCTTCCATCCCGGTCAGTTCCTTGATTTTTTCAAAGGGCCGCGGTTTCAGGGGAAACTTGCTTCCTGTTTCAGCCTCTTCTTCTGTGTAGAGCAGTTTCAAAATTTCCATCAAGGTTTCGTTAATAACCACTCCTACCGGAAACCGGCCCAACCTGTCAGCCAGGGCCCGGTATGCTTCTTCTTTGCCGCCTGCAAGATGTCCCAATGCCATGCCTCCTTTTTTATTTAGCCGGTTACAAATTACCGGGATACGACTGCTCGGGCAAAAAAACTAAGCAGCAGCAATTCTTCTCTGCTCAATCTATCAGTTATATTTTCATTTCAGGCAAGCAAATAAACAGCCCGGCAGCAATTGAGCAGACCCGCTAATATTAATTATTCTGTTTGCTATTATAATTCGCCGCAAATACAGCACTTCCTCCAGCAGGTTTAGCCGTGACTTTAAAGTCCAAAAAAAGCTGACCCGGCCAGGTAGGAGTTTATTTGTTAAGCGTCGAATATAATATTGAAGAAAGCAAACTTATGTTTAAGGCGGATGCCACCCGATGACCAGTTTAAAAGAACTGCTGCAGCAGTGGAAAGACGACCCCGCTTTTTTGTGCAACGTTACTCGCTGGGAAGTAGTCCCGCCCTCACAGGGCAGTTATGCCGATTTCCCGGAACAGCTCGACTCCCGGTTAAAGGATGCACTGACTGAACGGGGTATTGAAAAATTGTACAGCCACCAGGCCAGGGCCGTAAGCGCCGCAATGGATAAAAAAAACGTGGTGGTAGTAACCCCCACCGCATCCGGTAAAACGCTCTGCTATAACCTGCCCGTAGTCAGCGCTTTAATTAAAGATCCCTCCAGCCGCGCCCTCTACCTGTTCCCGACCAAGGCTCTCTCCCAGGACCAGGTGGCCGAACTACGGGACCTGACCGGGAGCCTTGACACCAACCTGAACTGCTATACCTATGATGGGGATACTGAACCGGGCCTGCGCCAGGGCATCCGGCGCAGCGGGCATATCGTAGTCACCAACCCGGATATGCTCCATTCAGCCATCCTTCCTCATCACACCAAGTGGGTGCAGCTGTTTCAAAACCTTAAGTATATTGTCATTGACGAAATGCACCAGTACCGGGGAGTTTTTGGCAGCCATGTCGCCAACGTGATGCGCCGCTTAAAGCGAATCTGTGCTTTTTACGGATCCGATCCAAAATTTATTATGTGTTCAGCCACCATTGCCAACCCCGGAGAGCTGGCCGACCTGCTGACTGAAGAACCGGTGGAAGTAATCACTGAAAACGGCGCGCCCCGGGCTGAAAAGCATTTCATTTTCTATAATCCCCCGATAGTCAATCCCGAGCTGGGCCTGCGGCGGAGTACCCTCCTGGAAGCGCAAAACCTGGCCGGAAAATTGATAAAAAACGATATCCAGACCATTATCTTTACCCGCAGCCGCCTGGGGGTGGAAGTGCTTTTAACCTACCTGCAGCAGGGTTTAAAACTAAAACCCGGCCAGGACAGCACCATCAAGGGTTACCGGGGCGGTTACCTGCCTAAAGAAAGACGGACCATTGAAGAAGGGCTCCGCCGGGGGACTATCAAGGGAGTAATCAGCACCAATGCCCTGGAACTGGGTATAGATATCGGGGCCCTTGATGCCTGCTTGATGACCGGCTACCCGGGCAGCATCGCCAGCACATGGCAGCAGGCCGGCCGCTCAGGAAGGCGCAGCGGCACTTCCCTGGCCGTCTTGATCGCCAACAGCGAACCCCTGAACCAATATATTGCAGCCAACCCCGATTATTTCTTCGGCCGCACCCCCGAGCGGGCCCTGGCTGATCCCGACAACCTGATAATCCTGACCAACCACATCCGCTGCGCCGCTTTCGAACTGCCTTTTGAAGAGAACGAAAATCTCGGCAGGGCCAGTATTGGCGAAATCCTGCAGTTCCTGGCAGAGGAAAACGTCCTTTACCTGAGCGACAGCCGCTACCACTGGATGGAAGACGCTTATCCGGCGGAAGAGATCAGCCTGCGCAGCGCCACCCGGGAAAACGTGGTCATTATCGATATTACCGACCCCAAACCCCGGGTTATCGGTGAGGTTGACCGCTTCAGCGCCCCAATGCTGGTCCATGAAGAGGCAATTTACATGCACGGAGGGATCCAGTACCAGGTAGAACAACTCGATTTTGAAGAGAAAAAAGCGTACGTGCGCCGGGTTGATGTCAATTATTTTACCGATGCTAATTTATCCGTTGATTTAAAAACCCTGGAAGTATTTGAAGAAGAGGCTGCTTCCGTGCACAGGGCCTGGGGTGACGTCAGGATTAATGCCCTGGTCTCGATGTTTAAAAAAATCCGTTTCAATACCCACGAAAACCTGGGCGCCGGTCCGGTTGACCTCCCGGAAACCGAAATGCACACAACCGCATTCTGGGTCGTTTTTCCCCCGGCCTCCCTGGGCAATATGCCCCTTTCTGCCGTCCAGTCCGGCCTGATCGGGCTGGCCAACCTGGTTCCCCAGGTGGCGGCATTTTTCCTGATGGGCGACCCGCGCGACCTGCGGGCTGTGAGCCAGGTCAAGGCCCCGTTTACCGAACTGCCAACCCTCTATCTGTATGATAATTTTCCGGGAGGGGTGGGCTACTCTGCTGAAATTTACCGCAGCTACGAAGATATCTTTATGTCAGCCCGTAAGGTAATCACCGACTGCGGTTGTGTTGAAGGCTGCCCCTCCTGTATCGGGCCCGCCTACCAGGGCAGCGAACCCGGCAAGCAGCAGGCCCTCCAGCTTATCGAGGTGATCTTGAAGTGAAGCGGAACCTTGGTTCACGCCTTTCCGCCCTGCGGGGAACGGGGGAAATAAAAACGGGCCGCCAGGTGGCGGAAGAACTGGAAAAAGAAACCCGTAAAGATCTTTTCCCCGGGGAAGGAAGGGTGGAAGAAACCGCTTACGGGCCCTGCTATTTCCGTGAGCAGCAATTCCCCCTCGAGTACAGGCACGGTGACAGCACCCTGGCCGGCTTCTTATCCTGCGCGGGCCCGGAGCTGGTCCTGCCTGCCCGGGACGAAAGCCTGTGCAGCTTTAAACCGGAGAAGTCAATCTTTATAGATATTGAAACCACCGGTTTGTCCGGGGGAACAGGAACCTGGGCCTTCCTGATCGGCCTGGGGTGGGCAGAAGAAAGCAAATTTGTACTGCGCCAGTATTTTCTGCGCCGGCCGGCGGAAGAAAGGGCCATTTTAAGCCACTTTCACTCTTCCATTTCAAGCTACCAGGCAATTATTACTTTTAACGGTAAGCAGTTCGATCTGCCGTTGATCAGGACCCGCCAGATGCTGGCCGGTTTAGAACCTGCTGAACCGCATCAGCACCTGGACCTGCTGCCGTGCGCCAGAACCTTATGGAAAAAAAGGCTGGCCTCCCGTTCATTGCGTTCGATTGAAGAAACACTGCTGCATATAAAACGCACCGATGATATTCCGGGAGCCGAAATCCCGGAAGTATATTTTAATTACCTCAGGCGCGGCGATACAGCCCTGCTTAAAAAGGTGTTTCATCATAATACCCTGGATATTCTCTCCATGGCCACCCTGCTGGAAAGGGTTTACTGTACCACCACCGGCCGGCTGGCCAAGCACCCGGCAGAATCCCTGGCCCTGGGTTCTATCTGCCTGGAAACGGGGCGCAGCGCTGAAGGAATTGAGCATCTCCGCGAAGCTTGCGGACACTACCCGGATCCATTGGCCGAAGAAGCAGCTTTAAAATTATCCTTTCATTTCAAGCGGCAGGGCCGGTGGGAAGAAGCAGTTAAAATATGGGAAGAGATACTGGCAAACAATCCCTTCAGTATCTCCGCCCTGGTTGAACTGGCCAAGTTCTACGAGCACAAAGAAATGCGTTTCCAGACTGCCCTGGATTTAACCGAAAGAGCGCTCATCCAGGCCCGGACAAACCGGGGCACCTTACCGGGGATCTACAGTGAAATCAGCATCCAGGCCCTCCTGCATAGAAAAGCCAGGCTGAACAGGCGCCTCAGCTCCTGAACTGGACTAATAACAGGATCTACAGATAAAGAGGCTGAAACTGCATTTTATGCTCGCTTCAATTTTCTTAAGCAAGCCGGGCAAAATCAGGCGAGTTAAGCTGAGCAGGCAAAATATCTTTACAGGTTCAGGTCGGCCTGGCTTCGCCATGCCGGTTAACGTTGCAGAACAAAAAGCAGTTCTTCAGCCTCCCTGCTGTCTGCTGTAAAATCAATAGGCCTGTAACTGTCTCCGCTCCAGGCATAGCCATCGATAATTTCAACCCCGTGCCGCTCCACCCAGTCCAGGAAATCTCGCAGTGTAAAAAGGTGTATATTCGGGGTTTCAAACCACTGGAAGGGCAGGGATGCAGTCACGGGCATCCTGCCTGTTTCCAGCAGCCTGTTTACCACTCCCCGGTAGTTGAAGTTCGGAAAAGTAACAATGCAGCATTTCCCTATACGCAGCATCTCCTCCATGACCACCATGGGCCGGAACAGTACCTGCAGTGTTTTTTCGAGGATCACATAATCGAAAGCACCATTTTTGAACTCAGGCAACCCCCGGTCCATATCTTTTTGATACACAGCCACCCCGCTGCAGATAGCTTCAGCAGCCTTTTCCGGATCCGCTTCTACGGCCTGCCCGCACACATTTTTTTCATTAACCAGGCGGGCCAGCAGCTCACCACTACCGCATCCCAGGTCCAGCACTGAGGATCCGGGTTCTACCAGTTTGTAAATAAGGCGGTGATCCCAGCGATTATGGCGTTCTATCACAGTTACACCTTCCTTAAAAACGATTCCACCAGGGGCGTCGTCTTGTTGGTTTCCAGCAAAAAGGCATCGTGGCCGTAATCCGAAGGGATGTTGACATAGGACACAGGCCGGTTGTTTGCCAGCACTGCCCTGGCCACTGCCCTGGTATCCCCGGGAGGATACAACCAATCGGAAGAAAAAGATATCAACAACAGCCCGGCCCTGATCCGGGAACAGGCTGAAGCCAGATCGCCATCTCCCGGGACAGAAGCATCATAATAATCCATGGCCCGGGTCAGGTATAAATAACTGTTGGCATCAAAGCGCTGCCCGAAAGATCGGCCCTGGTGCTCAAGATAGCTTTCCACTGAAACCTCCTTGTTTAAGCGGTATCCTGGTTCAGTACCATTTTGAAAACGACGGCCAAACTTACCTTCCATTGAATTTTGCGAAAGATAGGTAATATGACCGAGCATCCGGGCCAGCTCCAACCCGCACAGCGGTGGACTGCCCCGGTAGTACTGGCCGCCGTGAAAACAGGGATCTTTTAAAATAGCTTCCCTGCCTACCGCATTAAAAGCCAATCCCTGGGCACCAATCCGGGCCGAAGCGGCCATAATCACAGCCGAGTGGATCCGGTCGGGGCAATTAATCGCCCAGGCCAGGGCCTGCTGGCCGCCCAAAGAACCTCCGGCAACTGCCAGTAACTTTTCTATACCCAGGTAATCCTGGAGCCTGGTATTAAGCCTGACCCAGTCTTCCACGGTAACTACCGGAAACTCAAGACCGTAGGGTTTTCCTGTCCGCGGGTTTGTTTCCCATGGCCCGGTGGTCCCATAACAGCTGCCTAACAGGTTGGCACATACCACGAAGTAGCGGGAAGTGTCGAATGCTTTACCAGGCCCGATCATCTCATCCCACCAGCCCGGTCGGTCTTTCCTCCAGGGCCGGTGATCCCGCTCCCATTCGGCATCCCAACCGGCGGCATGGGCATCACCGGACAGGGCATGCAAAATAAAAACGGCATTGTCCCTAGCTCTATTCAGCTGACCGTATGTTTCATACTCCACGGTAACGGGCTGCAAGCTTTCCCCGCAGTCCAGGGGAAGAGGGTTGCTTTTATCCGCGAGTACCACCCGCTTCGGCCTTGTCCACCCCACAGAGCAGGGTGAACCGGGCCGGTCGTACTCTTTATTTCTTTCCAGACAGACGTTAAGAGGATCAGTCAACTTATTCACACCCCTTTACAGCGGGATACTCCTGGCTGACGGCTATGGCCTGCTCCAGGTCGGCAATGATATCAGCCGGATCTTCCAGCCCTACCGAAAGGCGAATATAATCTTCTGTAACCCCCGATTTCAGCTGTTCTTCACGAGAAAGCTGCTGGTGGGTGGTTGAAGCGGGATGGATGACCAGGGTCCTGGCATCACCGATATTGGCCAGGTGTGATACAAGTTGCAGGGCATCAATTAGCCGGGAACCAGCCTTAGCACCACCACGGATACCAAAACCAACCACGGCACCCTGTCCCCGGGGCATTACTTCCAATGCGTAGTCATGATCAGGATGGCTTTTCAACCCGAGATAATTCACCCACTCGACGGCAGGATGGTCTTCCAGCCAGCGAGCTACAGTTAAGGCATTTTCGCTGTGTTTGGCCATCCGTAAAGGAAGTGTTTCCAGCCCCTGGAGAAACAGGAATGCATTAAAAGGTGACAGACAGCTGCCCAGGTCTCTCAGGAGCTGAACCCTGGCCTTGACAGTAAAGGTGGAACCTCTCCCGCCTTCGGGTCCGGGACCGAAACTATCCATGTAATTGATACCGTGGTAAGACGGATCGGGCTCGCAAAAATCAGCGTGTTTACCGTTATCCCAGGGGAAATCGCCCTTTTCTACTATCGCTCCCCCGATCGAATTGCCGTGCCCCCCGATAAACTTGGTCAGGGAATGAACCACCAGGTCAGCTCCGTGTTCAAAGGGACGGAAAAGGTATGGTGTGGTCACAGTATTGTCGATGATCACGGGAATGCCTTGCCTGTGAGCAATTAAGCTGATCTTTTCCAGCCGGGCAATCCTGTTTCTCGGGTTGCCAATCGATTCCAGGAAAACCGCCCTTGTGTTTTCATCAATTACAGCTTCAAGGTTGTCTGCATTATTTTGATCAAAAAACCTGGTTTCAATTCCTAACCTGGGCAGGGTATAAGAAAACAGGTTGTAGGTTCCCCCGTAAAGGTGGCTGCTGGATGCTATGTTTTGACCGGTCCTTGTCAGGTTTAGAACAGCTGTGGTTATAGCAGCCTGACCGGAAGCCAGGGCCAGGGCACTGCCTCCCCCTTCAAGCTGGGCCAGCCTTTCTTCGAGAACAGCTACTGTTGGGTTCATAATCCGCGAATAAATATGGCCCTGTTCTTTAAGTGCAAATAGATTTGCAGCATGCTCGACTGATTCAAAAACAAAGGAAGTAGTTTGGTATATCGGAACAACACGGGCACCGGTAGCCGGATCAACATCCTGCCCGGCATGGATCGCTAAAGTATCAAATTGCAAAGTCATGATTTTTGCCTCCTTATTTTGTGCTCTTGATTGCGGTTGTTTTAACACAAAAATTAGAGGCGCATTGAGGAAATGCCGCCACGGCAGGTGAAACGGTGGGGTGCAGAAGATATAGAGCAGGCAGAAGTGAAGAAATATTCTTTTCTGAGTATTTTAGAAGATGTTATAAGTCTGATTAATGCTTTATTGCCACCTGGAAACAAATGCACTCACTCCAATATAATATAATTTCTATCTAATTACTTTTAATTAATATCTTAAATAATACTTGTTCCTAAAAGATGTGTCAAGAGCATATTACAATAATTTTGTAACCAAACTGGGAATATCTTTTTATTGTAGAAGGTTTTTTCTTTAATCCGCAGGGAGATGATTCCACTTTCTCTCTTTCGACCCTGGAGTTATGCTTTAAGGGGCACTCAAAATACGCAGCATCTCCTCCATGACCACCATGGGCCGGAACAGTAACTGCAGTGTTTTTTCGAGGATCACATAATCGAAAGCACCATTTTTGAACTCAGGCAACCCCCGGTCCATATCTTTTTGATACACAGCCACCCCGCTGCAGATAGCTTCAGCAGCCTTTTCAGGATCCGCTTCCACGGCCTGCCCGCACACATTTTTTTCATTAACCAGGCGGGCCAGCAGCTCGCCACTACCGCATCCCAGGTCCAGCACTGAGGATCCGGGTTCTACCAGTTTGTAAATAAGGCGGTGATCCCAGCGATTATGGCGTTCCATCACACTTTATGCCGCAGGAGAAGGTTCAATCGTCCCCATGGCGCCGCTTATCATTCAACAAGAGGAAAAGGTTGAGTTACCAAACATCAGGTATAACAACAAGCCCTGAAAAAGAACCTGCTGACTGTATAGTCAAAATCAGGCCGTTTCGTCCAAATCGGATAATTCCCGCCGGTCTGAAGTACTGCCCAGAACCATCGGCAAAATTAAGCTCAGGACTACCAGGCCTACAGCGAGGTAAGCGGCCGGGATCACGGTATCAAGGAGTAAATTGAGAATGAAACCGGCAGAAAAAGCCGTTACAACCATAATCACAGCTGATTTAGCCATATCGACAACACCCAGTTCCTTGACCAGGACCGTAAAAGTAGCGGCACAGGGAAAGTACGCAGCCAGAACCACGGCCCCAATTACCAGCTGGCGCGCAGTCAGTCCCAGGGGAATCATCATCGCTACAGCAACATCTTTTCGCAGAAATCCAATCAACAGGGTTGAAACAGCATCCCCGGGCAGACCAAGCAATCCCTGCACTGCCGGGGCAAAGAGAACCCCCAGGAAGTGTATTATCCCCAGTGTATAAAGGATATTCACAACCAGGATCCCGCCAAGTATATAAGGGGTGGCATGGACCAGGAAGCCCCTGATCCGCATCCCCAGTTTCTTTACCTGGGCTTTAAAGCTGGGAATACGGTAAGGCGGTATTTCTATCACCATGGAAGGTGTATACCCGGGCATGACCCGGTCTATGATCAAACCCAGAACCACCCAGATAAAAAAGAGGGAAGCAAAAACCACCGCTAAATAATCTAAACCGTGCCTACCCACCAGCCCCACGATCAGGGCAAGCTGGGCCATGCAGGGGATAGCTACCGACATCAAGGTGCAGGCAATAAACCTTTCCCTGCGGCTTTCCAGGTTGCGGGCAGCCAGCGCCGCCGGCACGTTGCAGCCAAACCCGAGCACCATCGGAATAATAGAATACCCGTGCAAACCAAGCCTGTGCATGCTGCGGTCAACCATAACAGCAAGGCGGGGCAGGTAGCCGGAATCCTCCAAAAAGCCAAGCACCATGTAAAAAACAGCCAAAAAAGGCAGGACCACACCCAGTTCAACAAATACCCCGGTTGTCAAAACCCCGAGCGACTCTTCAAAGTCAACGGCCCCGTCAACCAGCTGGCCTATCAATATATCATGTAAAAACCCCCGCCCACCGAGAGCTTCGCTTAAATATAAAATAAGGGTTTCATAAAACCCCTCGAAGACATAATCCTCCATAAACTCATGTAGGAATTCGCCCAATCCGATAACCAGCTGAAAAGCCAGGAAAAGGACCACAGCAGCTAAGGGCAGCCCTGTCGCCGGCCTCAGGCTGGCATCCTGCAGGGTTTCCAGCCAGCTGTGATGCCGGTGCACTACCGCCTGGACTTTACCCACCAGGTCACCGATAAAGGCCCAGCGGTCGGAGGTATTCAAGGACGCTTTTTTCCTGTTGATCGCCCTCGGCAGAGAGTTCACCAGCTCTTTCAATCCTTCACCGCTTACGGCAACAGTCGGTATAACCGGCACTCCCAGCAGTTCTTCCAGCTTTTCAATATCTATTTTCACACCCTTGTGCCCTGCTTCATCAATCATGTTCAGGGCAACAATCAACGGAACCTCTCTTTCCAGCAGCTCCGTGGTTAAGAACAGGTTGCGCTCCAGGTTAGTGGCATCAACGACATTAATCACGATATCGGCTCGATCAACCAGGGTGGAAGCGACTTCTTCCACTTTTGAGGTCGGCTCCAGGCTGTAGGTGCCTGGAGCATCAAGGACCTCAAAGGACTCATTTTCTGTAGTCAGTGAGCCTTTAGTAAACTCCACAGTTGTTCCGGCATAGTTGGAAATCATCACTTTAGAGCCTGTTAGCTGGGAAAAAACCACACTTTTTCCGACATTTGGATTACCGGCCAGGACTATTTTACGCAAGTTCTTCTACCTCCACCATGATACGAACCGCTTTTCCATAGCCTATAGCAACCTGGTAATTATCCACGCTTATAGTTACCGGCCCCCGGTTGAACACCGAACTGATCTTTTTAATCTGCTTTCCTTCTCTTAGTCCGAGCTGGTTCAGCTTCTGGTTTAGGTTGAATCCGCCCTGGATTTTCTTAACAATCCCGGTTTGGCCGGGTTTCATATCAACCAGCGATACCTCCATAAATCGTCACCCCTGTCCATAATTAACTATTCTTCATCCTGCCAGGCCAGTTCTTTTTTTAAGCCTGCATCTAGATCCTGTTTCAGCATATAATCAAGCAGTTTTTCGAACGTCTCCCTGCTTAAGTCGTGTTCAATCAAACAGGCATCTTCTTCAGCAGCCCTGGGAGAAACCCCCAGTATTTGGGTTAAAAAACCATAGATTATCTTGTGCCGGTGCCTTATTTTTAAGGCATACCGGCGCCCTTCCTCTGTAAGCTCCACCGGGCCGTACCGGTCCTGCTTGATCAGACCTTTTTCCTTCAGGACTGAGAGGGCCTGGATAACACTCGGCTTGGCAATATCCAGGCGATCGGCAATATCGGTCACCCGGGCTACTTTTTTCTCCTGAAGCAGGTTTAAGATAACTTCCAGGTAATCCTGCAGTGAAGAGGTGACCGGCAATGATTGGACCAAAATGACCACCGCCTTAGTCATATAGTAACTTTATTAACTCAATCCAGTAACTACAGCGAAAGATTAAGAGTTTAAAGGTTCCATGGGAACAGTGCGAGCGTCTCGAAACGCAACGAAGGCCGAAAGGGAGAGCACGGAACTGTACCCGCGGCATAGCGAACTCTAATTCACAACATAAGTTTCGCTGTAGTGCTAGGCATATCTAACAATTACAATATAACATTTGCCTGCCGGAACGTCAACTAGAATCCGGTTATACACAACAGGTCAGAATTAGTGTATATTAAAGGGCAGACTTGATGCAATCCCGGCCGGAGGTGGCAATTTGTTAGGTAACAGCTCAAGAGGAAGTATTCTTATGCTTATCCCGGTCTACCTGGTAGTTTTTGGAGCTTTTTTTGACACCCATGCCCAGATGCCGGTGCTGGCACCTTACGCCTCGGCCATGGGAGCTACGCCATTCTTGCTGGGCCTGGTAATCGGTTTCTATTCGCTGTTTAATATCTTTGGAAACTTTACCGGGGGGATCCTGATAGATAAAAAAGGCTGGCGCCTGCCCCTGTTTCTAGGCCTTACCGGAGCAGCACTCAGCCTTTTGCTTTATGCCCTGGCCGGGAACGCCTATCACCTGATTATCATACGGGCCGGACATGGTTTTATGGGCGGGCTGCTGGTGCCGGCCGCCCTTGCTTCTTTAACTGCCGGCACCAGGGTAAGCTCTTTTTACAACCGCAGGCTGGCCTTTTTCGGGGCAATTATCGGCCTGGCTGCAGTGACCGGTCCTCTTTTTGCCGGGATCACTGCCGGCAGGATGGGCTTTCAGTTCGTTTATTATTTGCTGGCCCTGTTTATGGCTTTCGCCCTGCTTTTCGGCCTGCTGCTGTTAAAAAAACAGGATCTTCAAATACACAGTGCAGTCTCCCCACCCATCTCCTTGAAATGGATTATAACCAGGCCCGGGTTACAGGGAGCATTAATCTTCGCCCTTGGGACCATGGGCACTACGGGAACCCTGGCCTCATTTTTGCCTGAACGGGCTCAACTGCTCGGCCTCGATCATGCCAGGACCGGCATCCTGTTTGCCACCTTTGCCGTTACGGCAATAATTATCCAGCTGTTGTGGCCGGGCTACATAAAACCCCGCCTTGAAAAAAACTTCTCCGGCTGCGCTATAGGGCTGTCTCTATTATGTTCATCTTTAATCCTGGCCGCACTGGCCCCCACCGCGGCATGGCTCTATACAGCTATGGTTATATATGGCACCGGTTTCGGGTTTTCTTTCCAGGGAATGCTGGGCATGGTCATGACTTACTCCGATCCGGCCTGGAGAGGGCGGGCTATCGGTATTTTTTTCGCCGCTTACTCCCTCGGAGTGGCCATTATGCCTCCGCTCAGTGGATTGATCTGGCAGCACCTGCCCGCTGTTTTCCCCTTCTACACTTCGGCGGCTGCCGCCCTGCTCAGCCTCATAGCGGGAAATTCTGCATGTTCTGATCAGCCTCTCCACAGGCAGGTGCGCAGTGGCTAGGGTTCAAAAAGCGTTAGATATTCCCCGTACCCTCGCTCTTCAAGCTCATCTTTCGGAATAAAATCCAGGGCTGCTGAATTGATACAGTAGCGTTTTCCAGTAGGCTTCGGTCCGTCTTCAAATAGATGTCCCAAATGGGAGTCAGCCTTTCTGCTCCTGACCTCAATTCGATGCATCCCGTAGCTGTGATCGTCTTTTTCCACGATACTATCTTCGTTAAGCGGCCTGGTAAAACTGGGCCATCCCGTCCCGGAATCATACTTATCTGTTGAACTAAACAAGGGTTCTCCGGAAACTATATCAACATAGAGGCCCGCTTCCTTGTTGTCCCAGTATTCATTGTCAAAAGGGGGTTCCGTTCCATCTTCCTGGGTAACCCTGTACTGTAAATCCGTCAGGCGTTCTCTTAATTCGTCCATGTCTTTTACCTCCCCGGCTTCTGTACAATTTTGAGCTGTTTCAAGGCTTTCCGGCTCAGCCTCCACCCGGTCCGGCTCGCACCCGGCAGTTAAAACAAGCAAAACAGCCAGAAAAAATAAACCTGTAGTTTTATTCAACCCTGACATCCTTCCAGAATGCAAAATAGCCGGTGATATGTCGCGCTTTTTCTTTCGGATCCGGGTAAGACCAGGCTGAGTTTTCACTCTTTGCCCCATTAACTTCGATATGATAATAGTGGGCCAACCCTTTCCAGGGACACCTGGTCCTGTAATCACTTTCAATCAGGTATTCCTGCTTTACATCTTCAGGTGGGAAATAATGGTTTCCTTCCACCACCACTGTTTTTTCACTTTCTGCTAAAACCGTGTCTTTCCAGGTCGCTTTCATCTTAATGTTTTAACCTCCTCACTTTCGTAATTGCAAAAATCCAGGCGAGCATGCGCAGGTTGAATGATTATGCTGCTTTTCATATTTTATAGTTAACCATTTTTTACAAGCAGCTCCCGGCTACAAGGAGCCGCAGGTAGTAAACTCTTGCCCCGTAACAGTATCATTATACCACATATCAGTAATAGGACTTATTATTATATTTGGCTGTACGTCTTCTGTGTCCGGTTGACCCACCACAACATGGCCAGGCAAAATATAATTATGGGAAGCGTAAACAAATGCACGGCAGTAAAAAATCCGGCGCCCCAG
Organism: Syntrophomonadaceae bacterium; assembly: GCA_003550645.1. Taxonomy (GTDB): domain Bacteria; phylum Bacillota; class Dethiobacteria; order DTU022; family DTU022; genus B1SED10-74M. Next base: position 14,583 of record PUKV01000264.1, read on the forward strand.
GTTTCACTGATAAAACCCCAGGCTGCCAGGGGGTTGTCCCGAAAAGTTTCTTCAATTAAGCCACGCAGCAGGGTATAACCCAGGACAAAGTTCCAAAACAGGTACCCCGGCTTTATACCAGGGCGCCTGGCCAGGTAGTTGTGGAATACTAGCAGGGCGATGCCGATCAAAGAACCATATACCTGGGCCGGATGCCTTTCAAAAAAGAACATAGCTGCTTCCCGGCCAAGGATTTCCTGGTTGAAGATATTAGCTACCCGAACCAGGGTAATGCCAACAGCAATACCCGGAACAGCCAGATCGGCCAGGGCCCACCAGTTTAGTTTTTTCACCCGGCAGTAAAGCCAGCTGCTAAGAATCCCTCCCAACAGCCCTCCATGGAAAGCAAGCCCACCCTGATCTATACGGATAATCAGGTGCGGGTTCTCCATGAAGTAAGACCAGTTGGTGACAACAAAAACAGCCCTTGCCCCGATGATTAAAAATACAATAATTAGCATGAACAGGGCAAATAGAATATCCTCACTGAACCCCAGCTTGATGCCATGTTTCCGCAGGTAATAGAAGCCGGTTAAAATGGAAATCGCAAACATCAACCCATACCAGCGAACAGCTACCGGTCCAATTTCGAATATAACCGGGCTGACCTCCTCTACATACATACCGCCCCTCCTCTATCTTCATTGTTCACTATTACTATAATCTAAAATATGCCGCATCTAACCAGCCTATTTTACGATGGATCCGGTAAACCTGAAATAAAACCCGGGCGAAGATCAAGTGAAATCTTGCAATTGCCGATAATCTTAAAGCAGGCCGATGGCCAACAAAAATGTGATAATGTATCCAACCACCAGGGCTATGCAGAAAACCGTGCCTACATATAATACGAGAAAGCGGCGTTTAAACACTGAACTCATAAAAATTATGCCGTTAATGCTCGTGCCGGAACCGGATATAATAAAAGCTATGCCGGCTGCTACCGCTCCCGTAGCACCGATCAGTGGGGCAGCCAGGGCAATCATGGCACAATCGCCGCTGTAAACCGGGATCCCGATTAAAGCCCCGATTAAAACATCAAAGGGAGCCCTTTCAGCCAGGGCCTGCTTAATTAATTCCTGCGGGGCCAGGTTTTGCAGCAGGGCAGAAATTGCTATTACCACGGCGACATAAGGGGCTATTCTCCTCAAAAGACCGGTGGTATGGTTCCAGGCCAACCCGGCTATTGTAAGCAGGTCTTTCTTTTCTGCTCCCTCTGGCAGCCCTGCCGCATCGGAACAGCAACTGCTGCCTTCTTCAGCCCCACAACTACCGGACCCCGATGCCACAGCCAGCGAACCCTCCACCTTTTTTTCTTCCCCAACTGCTATACCACTCTTGAACATCCCCCAGCGCCTGCCGGCAGGCTCCAACAAAAACCCGGCAGCAAGGGCTGCTGAAGAAGTGATAATAAGGTAAAACAGGGCCAGCGGCAGTCCAAAAACACCAACCAGAATCATAAAAGCAGGCATGCTTACTACCGGGCTTACCAGGAAAAACGTTAATACAGCTCCCGCCGGGACCCCGGCTCTGATCAAACCCAGCATCACAGGGAAAGCGCCACATTCGCAGAAAGGAAGCACAGCCCCCAGGCCGGCAGCCCTTAACCGCCCCGTCCAGGAACTGCGTCCGGCCAGGTAATTTCTCAGTTTTTCATCGCCAAGCCAGAGCCGTGCCGCTTCAGCCATAAATACGGCAGCAACCAGCAGGGGAATAATCCGCAAAGCCAGCATGCCGGCATTTGCTGCAGTTTCGAGGATCAATGCACCTTTTAAAAGTTCATCTGCTACAGGCATAAATATCTTATCGTTGGCCTCCTCGCCACCTTTATTCTCTCATATGCTCCAGGGCTATATGGACCAGGCTGGCTACATGTTGATCAGCAAGGTTATAGAAAACCATTTTGCCCCTTTTAGTGAATTTTACCAGCCTGAGACTCCTTAAGTAACGCAGGTGGTACGAAACAGCAGCTATGGGCATATCAAGGGTCAGGGCCAGATCGCAAACGCATAATTCTTCATGCCATAGGGCATATATAATCTTAAACCTGGTCTGATCTCCAAGCGCTTTAAAAATATCAACAACCACCTCGAGACCCTCAAGCTTGTTTTTAACTTCATTCACCTTAACCGGATCACTGCAAAAAATCTCACACCGATCGAGGTCTTTCGCCTTTGCCGCCATAAGCACCACCCTTTCAAATACATTCAAACAATTATACAACTATTATAACGTACTTCCACAAAAAAAACACCCAGCCGGCTGCCCTGATCTCAGCTGCTTCACCCTCAATACTTCTGAGCCCTTAAGAGGCAGCAGGGCTGATAAGACCGTGGACAATTAAACCTTTGGCATTATCTGCTGGCTACCATCCGGCAACCTTCCACAACAGGGTTATCGCCCTTACAGTGCACCTCGGATGCAGCTGCCTGTCGAAAAAAAAGCGGCCTGCCCAAAGGGAAGGTCGCTATTACTTAAGAAAGTGAATACCTGTCCGTCCCCATGACGCCGCTTATCATTCTCCAGGGGCAAGGGGCCGGGTTAGTACTATACAGTTTAGTCAATCACCTAATTTTCATCCTCATTATTATCATTCTCATCTTCCTCGATGTCCTCGGGAACATTGTCCTGGTAAGTATTATCATCAGGATCACTTATATCAATACTGGCTTCGCCAAAACCAATATAAGCCCCGCCGGTTTCCGCTTCATTGGCTATAAAAGTATTTTTTTTCAAGTCCAACTGTGATTCATCGTAGGCGACCAGGCCGCCGCCAAACTCAACTGAAATATTTCCGGTAAACTCGTTATCAATGATCGTTGCAGTCGAATTGGCAACCAGGATTATACCGCCGCCTGAACCTCCCTGGGCTTTATTATCGGAAAGGACATTTCGCTCCAGGGTTATATTCGATTGCTGGACAAAAAACCCGCCCCCTGAAGCCATGGCGGCATTATTAGAAATACTATTGTCTTCTAATACCGGAGAAGAGTTTTCTCCCACAACAGCACCGCCGCCCATCCTGCCGGCGGTATTATTATCAATGACATTGTTCACTACCAGGGGTGAGGACTCGCTCAAAATGGCAATTCCACCCCCATCATGTTGGACAATATTGTCCACGATATTGTTACCATCAACCGTTGGCGAAGATTCCTTGATAAAAATGCCTCCACCACCGAGCAGCACAACATTATCGGAAATGATATTGTCCAGGATATTAGGCTCAGAACCCTCCAGGACAGCAATCCCACCGCCATTTTCTTCAGTATAGTTTTCCATGATCGTATTGTTGATTATATCCGGTGACGAAGCTTCCGCCAGGGCTATCCCTCCACCGTTATTGCGGGCTGAATTGTTAGATATATCGTTGTTCTCAATGGTCGGGTTTGCATCAAACAGGGAAACTCCACCCCCGTACCAAATCGCCCGGTTACTGTTCAAAGTATTGCCACTGATCAGCGGGTTCGCATAGAATAGCGCAATGGCACCGCCGCTGGTAGAGCGGTTATCGTAAATATTGTTTCCACTGATACCGGGATTCGACTCAAAATCAATGAACATCCCCCCGCCGTAGTTCCTGGCATTGTTTTCACGCAGGATGTTATCCTCTATCAGGGGATCGGATTTCCAGGTATATATACCGGCCCCGTTAAAAGAGCTGTTATATTCTATCGTATTGGCAGTAATCCTGGGGCTTGAATTATCCAGGACAGCAATGCCGGCACCGGCAGATTTATCATGTTCAATTTCATTGCCTTCAATAATATTAAGGGTTATGGTAGGCGAACTGTTTCCGCTAATGTAAATCCCACCGCCAAAATATGAATCTTCAACATACTCTTCACCGTCATATTGATGGGTCAAGGTATCCCTGGTGCCGGTTCCGCCGGCAATGGTAAACCCTTTTAGAACAGCATTCTCCCCCTCTCCATTTTGGAAAGTAACCACTGAGCCCCTCCTGCGCCCATCGATCACCGTTTCAGCGACAACCTCCGGGTCTTCAGGATCGGTGCTTCGCACAGTGATATCCTTTCCGAGAAAATCCAGCTGCTCGTAATATAAACCCGGCTGCACGACAATTTCATCGCCATCTTCAGCAGCTTCGATAGCTGCCTGGATATTCCGGTAGTCCCCGGGAACAGATATATAAGGATTGTGCAAAAACACTACCGCCAGGATAACGATCGCCGCTAATGCCACGACTCCTATCCCAGCCCCGATCATTTTCACCCGGGAAGAATTGCCTTTCTGTTGTTGCTCTATATTTTCGGTTTCTTTATGTCCATTTTGATCCATTAGTTAAAGATTCTCCTTTCAATTATTGCTGAACAATACCGGTGTTATTCCTCTTCAAATATGTCATTTGGACTATTATTCGTATAGACATTATCATCTGGATCTTCAAGATCCAGTTCTGAATCATTGGAAACCCAGATCGCCCCTCCACCTTCTTCACCTTCTGCTGTGTTGCTTTCAAAAGTATTCCTGAGCAGGACAGGCATAGAGTTGTAAACAGCAAGCCCTCCGCCCAGCCGTTCTGCAAGATTGTCTATAAGGATGTTGTCTTCAATAGTCGGAGTAGAACCTTCCATGTAGAGTCCGGCCCCGGCAAAAGAAGCCAGGTTATCGGCAATCTCGTTGCCAATAATTATTAAAGCGGTGCTCATAGAGTTTACCAGGAACAACCCACCTCCATTGGCCGCCCGGTTGCCGGATATGGTATTGTTCTCTACAACAGGTTCCGAGTCTTCAATGTATAATCCGCCGCCTCGCTCACCAGAATTGTCGATAATCGTATTTCCTTCCAGGGACGGGGTAGATTTGCCGGCAATAGCCACTCCCCCGCCGAGCTGGTCGGCCGAGTTTTCAGATATGGTGTTATTGATTATTGTGGGAGAGGCATTGGAATAAATGACAATTCCACTGCCGTATTCTGCACTGTTGCGTTGAATAATATTTCCTTCGATAAGAGGGGATGACTCTTCAACATGCAAACCACCACCCCAAAACCCGGAATTGCCGGTAATCGTGTTTTCCAGGATAGTAGGTGAAGAATCAAAAATTGCAATACCCGCCCCCACTTCAGCAGAATTGTCTTCAATAATATTTTTAGTAATCAGGGGAGAGCTGCCACCGGAAATCAGCAGACCTCCTCCCCGGGTAATGGTAAAACCGCTTAATACAGCCTCTTCAGTTTCACCGCTTCTGAAAGATACCACTGCACCGGCATTCCCTCCGTCAATGATGGTCGAATCGACCACCGCAGGGTCATCAGGATCTGTGCTGCGCAGGGTAATATTTTTGCCCCTAAAATCTATATTCTCCCTGTAGACACCTACATCAACGACAATTTCATCTCCATCTTCGGCAGCATCAATAGCTTCCTGGATGGTTGGATATTTATCCGGCACTGTTACATCTCCGCTGCCCAGGGCAAATATTGCCGATATGGCCACCCCGATCACGGCAACAGCAGCTATACCAATAATTACAAACTTAAAGGTGCTGCCTGCCGGTCCGGGTTTTTCCCGTTTTGTAGAACTGTCCTTTTCCTGGGGTTTTATTTCTTTTTCAGGACTATTATCTTCCGTTTGCTCCTGGCTTTTCGTAGATTGATCCCCACAATAAGGGCAAAATCCGTATTCAGTTTGATCATAATCCATGCCGCAACTCTTACAATCTATCATACAATACCCCTCTCAATTACAGTTAAACTGGCCCGATTCCGGCTATCTAGAACAAAACCAGGTTAATTTATCAAGCCATAGATAAGCTGTTTCACAGCCGGAAACCCTTGTGAAACAGCCAGTTAGCATTAAATCACCCCATAATTTCAGCATCAAAGGTTATTCTATAACGGTTTCTTATTTCCTGCTTGAAAACAGCAGGGATCTTTTAATTATTTGTTAAAGAGTTTAAAGGTATAGTTATATTCCCTTTCTCGGCCCACCGGCCATCATTATCTTCCAGTAAGTAGATATAATGCACTTCTTCAGGTGTTTTCTCTGCCGGATAGGCAAAAACTATAACCCCTTCAGAACCTGGTGGGAGATCGTTAGAACCGGAGTAAGCTTCGGAAGGCCCGGCATACTTAAACTGCGTGATGATCCTTTCGTGGGCATCTCCTTCCCTGGTTAGCAGCACCGGCTGCTCACCGTTAAAACCGTGAGGAATTTTCACAAACCCTTCCTCGATATTTTTTATAACCATAAATAGCGCCAGGTAATATACATCATCTTCTTGCAGCCTGATCCGGGAGCTTTCAAAGAAAACATCGCTCGCAGTACCTTTCCCGTTATCAACCAGTTCATCCCGTGTTTCATCTTCCTGTGAAAAGAAAGCACTCACAGCTTCTGGAATACGGTCATCATGCCGAAAGTCTTGAATGTCAACTGTTACTTTTCCGTCTTCAGAAATATATTCACCCAGTTCTATATCGATTGGCCCTGTATCTTCACGCTCGCCGGTTTTATCTTCTGTTATAACCGGTTCATGTTCTTCAGCCCCGGATTTACGGTCCGCAGCAGCGCCTGAATCTCTCGTCTCTTCCTCAACACACCCATAAACCCAGATGAGCAGGATCGCCAGCACCGGCAAACATATATATCTCATAAAATTTCCTTCCCTGAAGCTCACCGCTTAGCCCGGAATAACCGCTTCATTTCCATCTCCAGGCACTTTTACCGGTTCAGCACCTTATTGATCGCGCCTTATATTAACACGTTCTATCCCGTACAGACAAGAACAAAACAGTCTTTTACCTAAAGTTTATAAAACCCCCTCTAAATTTATTAAATCAGGTTATCTACCTGCCTGTTAAAAATATCCCTGGGAAGCGAGGGGCATCCCTTCCCCCACTTCCAGGCGCTTAGAAATTTATACTTGTTTTAAGCACATTGAAAAGCTTTTGAAGGTTTTTAGAAGGAAGAGATTGAAATTAGTACCGGCCGGGCAGGTCCCTCCTGGTATTTAAAAACAACTTTTGATCCCTCTTCAATACTTTCAATGCCTACTCCTTCACCAAGGCTAAAGGCCTGCTCATATTCTATTTCAACCGAATGGCTGTCAATCTGGCCGACAAACCGTCCCGGCATAACCGCACCTTCCGGGGGACTCTCTACCTCTTCAATATAATCCAGGACCGGGCGATCAGTACCCTCGGTGTAAGTAAAAGCTATCTTCGCACCATCAGCAATATCATCTACACTAACTCCCTCAGCCAGGGCAAAAGCACGGCTCCTGGACAATTCTAAGGATTGGCTGTCAATCTGGCCAATAAAAACTCCCTCACCTTCGATTATTTCATTTTTGTCTGCTTCTTCATGATCCGGTTCCTCAATAATTTCAGCTGACAATAAAACAGGCCTGTGCTCACCTTCCCTGTAGGTAAAAGCGATTATGGAACCATCTATCAAACCTTCAACCTCTGCTTCCCACTCAATTGCTAAAACCATGAACTCCCCATCAACTTCTATTTCCACTGAACGGCTGTCAATCCGCCCCACATATATACCTTCATCCTGAAAAACTTCTTCCACCGGCTCTTCAATTACCTCAATTGCCTTAAGTAAAGGGCGCCCTTCCTGCTCCAGGTACGTAACAGACACCCTGGCACCGCCCTTAATATCAGAAACATCCATCCCTTCAGCAAGGCCAAAAGCTTTTGTATTGCCTTCCACATCAATCTCTACAGACTGGATGTCGATCTGGCCCACATATTTACCTTCAGCCTGGATAGAAATCTCCTGTTCATCCTCCATGCCGGTTTCAATGTCATCAGCTTCAGGCCGGCACCCTGCAGCCGTAAAACCGGCCAACAGGATAGTAATTAATAACACTAAAAATATAACCCCTGTTTTTTTATCCACAGCCATTACACCCCTTTATATATTCTACCTGAATGACCGCCGGGTACGGAAACAGGTTCCCTGAACCGGAGCCTTCGAAACAGGTTTTTTTTGCAAAGACATGCCGCTTTCGTTAAAATAAATATAAAGCATAATCTAAATTTTTGCCATACCTGTTTTTCTGCTAAAGGGGGCTTCAATATAAAATGGAGGAAAATATAAAGGTAGGAGTTAGCTCCTGCCTCCTCGGCAACCGGGTCAGGTACGACGGCGGCCACAAACGTGACCGTTATATAACCGATGTCCTGGCCAATTATTTTCTATTTATACCTGTATGCCCGGAAGTTGAATGCGGCCTGCCCGTACCCCGTGAAACAATGCACCTGGAAGGAGATCCCGAAAACCCCCGCCTGGTCACCACCAGGAACAAGGTCGACCACACTGCCAGGATGCAGGAATTCTGTACAAAAAAAGCACAAGAATTGGAAAACGAAAAACTCAGCGCTTTTATTTTCAAAAAAGATTCTCCCAGTTCCGGCCTGCACCGGGTCAAGGTTTTTGGAAACTCAGGTCAGGCCCAGAAAAAGGGACGGGGACTATTTGCTGCTGCTGTGGTAGATAAATATCCGCTTTTACCCGTGGAGGAAGAAGGGCGCCTCCATGATGCCAGCCTGCGCGAAAATTTTATCGAACGAGTCTACTGCTACCACCGCTGGCAGTCCTTTTTAGAAAACGAACCGGACTATAAAAAGTTGATCCAGTTTCATACCCGCCATAAACTCCAGTTGATGGCCCACAGCCCGAAACATCTGTCGAAAATTGGCAAGCTGGTTGCAGCCGGAAAAACCTTGCCCCGCAAGCAAATGCTGGAACAATACCAGGATTTGCTCATGGAGGCGCTAACCTTAAAAGCAACCGTCAAAAAAAATGTAAACGTACTTCATCACATCATGGGCCATTTTAAAACTTACCTCAGCGGCGATGAAAAGGCGGAACTCCTGGAAATAATAGACAGCTATGCCCGCTCATATGTCCCCCTGGTAGTGCCGCTGACTTTAATCGGCCATTACGTGCGTAAATACCAGGTTTCATATCTGCAGGATCAGGCTTACCTGGAACCGCATCCGGCTGAATTGATGCTTCGCAACCATGTTTAAAGCAGCATGGGACTGTAACCCTGCAGGGTAAATGCGCGCGTCTGGCGTGGTAGTAAAATAATTGGTTTTATGATATTATTCTGATTAGTAATGTTCAATATTATTTAGGGAGCATCTTAATGGGAAGTGAAGCAAGAATTCAACAGGAATATTTGTTGTCAGTGAACGACTTTAAAAAAATGATCCTCGGGGCCAGTTACTTTTTTGAAAAAGAAAAAGATAAAATCGACGCCCTGAACGTATTTCCAGTCCCGGACGGTGATACGGGAACAAATATGAGTATGACCCTTGGGGCCGCAGTCAAGGGTTCCATTTCATATAAAGGGAATTCCATAGGGGAGCTATCAGAAATTGTCGCTTCTCACGCCTTGATGGGAGCCCGCGGCAATTCAGGAGTAATCCTTTCCCAGATTTTACGGGGCATAGCCCATGGACTGCAGAAAAAAGACAGTATCTCTCCGGGTGAATTCAGCAAAGCCTTTCAGTATGCTGTGGTCTACGCATATAAAGCGGTATCCACCCCCGTAGAAGGGACGATCCTGACTGTGGCCCGGGAGATGGCCCGGGGGATCAGGAATGCCGTCCGCCAGGGAGAGAATGTCCATAAGAGCATGGAAGAAGCGTTAAAGAGCGGTAAAGCGGCCCTGGAAAAAACTACTGACATGCTTCCCGCACTTAAGGAAGCAGGAGTTGTCGATGCCGGAGGACTCGGACTGCTGGTCTTTCTCGAAGGGTGCCTCTATGCCATGAAACAATCTCTGAGCGATCTCCTGTATAAAAGTGAAAAAAGCCCCGCAGGAGAAAGCGCAGCTACCGACAGCATTTCTAACGGGCAAACCATGGCTCATTTTACCCCGGCCACAATCGATCTCACCTATCCTTATTGCACTGAAGTAATTGTCAGGTCTGAATCCGGTAATTTTACAGGCCTTGAAGATGAGCTTTCCGCATATGGAGACTCCCTGGTTGTAGCCGCAGATAAAAATGTGGCCAAGATCCACATCCATACGGCATCGCCAGGCCTGATCCTGCAGACAGCCCTTAATTACGGGTCTCTGCATAACATCAAGATTGAAAATATGGAAGACCAAATAGAAGAACAGCAAGGCGAAGCCCCCACCGCGGCTTCAGCAGTGGAAACCCCGCTTATTCTACCCAAGGCCGGGCGTAAAGAACAAGGTGAAACAGGAGTAATTTCGGTATCTTTTGGAGAAGGTTTCCGGGAAATTTTTCTCAGCCTGGGGGCAGACGAGATCGTCTTTGGCGGCCAGACCATGAATCCCAAGGTGGAAGATCTTTTGAGCGCCGTCCAGAACCTGCCCCATGAAGCGGCGATTATACTGCCGAATAATAAAAATATTATCATGGTTGCCGAACAGGTCAAAACTTTGGCAGATAAGCCCGTGGAAGTAATCGAGACCAAATCTTTACCCGAAGGCCTGGCTGCCCTGCTTTCTTACAACCTCCACCAGCCGATCGATGAAAACGTAAGGACTATGAAAGAAGGTATGGACGGGGTAAAAACAGGACTGGTTACCTACGCGACCAGGGACACTACCGTCGGGAAAGTGGAAATTAAAGCCGGTCAATACCTGGGGCTGTGTGAGGATGATATTATTTCTGCCGGAGAAGGGCTAAACCAGGTTGCCCTGGAACTGGCGGATGAAATCATTAGCGGGGATAATGACATTGCAACCATCTTTTACGGGCATGATATCGCCCGCTCGGAAGCATCTCTGCTGGCCAACGCAGTGGCGGAAAAAAACCCGGATCTTGAAGTTGAATTGCAATATGGCGGCCAGCCCATTTATTATTACATTTTTTCTGTAGAATAATCCCTGCCTGCGTACAGGCAATCCGGGCAGTGACCGTAAACTTCCAGGGTATGCTCTTCAATCTTAAAGCGGGTAATATCTTCTATCTCTTCAGATATCATTTTAAAATTACAGCTGCCGAACTCCGCTATTTCCCCGCATTCCTTGCAGACCAGGTGGTGGTGATGATCATCGGGCCAGTTTAGTTCATAGCGAACCTGGTTGTTTTTTAAAACCAGGGCCCGCATAAGCCCGGCTTTTATCAGCAGGTCAACAGTCCGGTAAACGGTGGCTATACCGATGCCGGGGCATTCGGAATGAATGCCCTCATATATTTCCTGCACGTCGGGATGCCCTTTTTCCCTGATCATGTAATCAAGAATAGCCAGTCGTGGGCCCGTCAACTTATAACCTTTTTGGCGAAGCATAGTTTTTGCTTTCTCAAGAAACGAGGATCTCATCAGTTAACCTCCATGTAACTATTTAGCCTGCTTAAGAAAACTGAAGCAAGCATACAGTCCCGGCAGGGAAATGCAGGGTCAATTTAGTTTTTCCAGGTAATATTTCACGGCAACAGCCAGGGCAAACATAGCCGCTAAAATCAGGACAATGGCTGCACCCGGCGGAACCGGGTAATAATAAGATACGAAAAGCCCTCCAAAGCTCCCGGCCAGGCCAATTACCAGTGAATACGCAAGCATACTCCGGTAGTTACTGCTGAGCCGGTAGGCCGCGGCGCCGGGAATAACCAGTAAAGCCGCTACCAGGACCACACCGACAAGCTGAATGGAAACCATTACTGTTAAGCCTACAGCCGCCAGAAGGCCCATATATAGGGGGCCAACCGGAAGCCCTCCGGCAACGGCCATTTCTTCATCAAAGCATATCGCCAGCAGTTCTTTAAAGAAAATGATCACGAAAATCATGATCACTGCCAGGGCTAAAACCATAAGCTGCAAATCCCTAAAAGAAACGGCAAGAATGTTCCCAAAAAGCAGGGAGAAAAGCTCAGGATAATAACCTTTAAAAGTGCTAATTAAAGCTATGCCCAGGGCCATACCGGACGCATAAAAAATTCCAATAACCGTGTCTTCGCTGATCTTGCCCACACGGCTGATATGACCGGTGCTCATTGCGGTCCCCACGGCGAAAACGCTTCCGGTCAGAACAGGATCGAGTCCTGTGGCCAGGCCAATAGCAATCCCTCCCAGGGCGGTATGGGATATCCCTGCACCCAGGAAAGAAAGCTTTTTCAAGACAACGAAAAACGATATGGTCGGGCAGAGAATACCTACAAGGAGGGCTGCAAGCAGGGCCCTTTGCATAAAACCGTAAGATAGAATTTCGCTCAATGCCAGCACCTCTCAAAACCGCCGCCGGTAGTCAAAAAATCAAACTGGCAGCGGTAGGCTTCATCAAGATGGGAACTGCGCAGAACTTCTGCCGGATGCCCGTGGATATGCATGGTCCGGTTTATGCAAAGTAACTTATCTGCCGCCGGGGCAATAGAAACGAGGTCGTGTGAAACCAGGATAATAGTCAGGCCATCTTTTTCTTTAAGCTCACGCAGTAATTCGACAAAACTCTGCTGGGCCGGAAAATCGAGGCCGGTATTAGGTTCATCCAACAGTAGCAGACCCGGCCTCCTGGCCAGGGCCCTTGCCAGCAGAATACGCTGCTGTTCTCCACCGGACAAACTCTGAAAGGCTCGGGAATAAAAGCCCTCCATCCCCACCGCCCGCAAGGACTCATCAACCTGTTTACTTTTTTCCGGGACCCGACGGAAAAGTGTTTTGGGGGAGAGTAGCCCTGTGGCCACCACATCAGCGGCAGAGAGGGGAAAGCGCCGTTCAAAAGACTGGCGCTGGGGCATAAAGCCAATCCTGGACCTGACTTCTTTTAATTGTTTTCCTCTTTTCCCAAAAACAGTCAAATTGCCCTTTTGAAAGGGCACCAGTCCAAGCACCGCCCGCAGCAGGGTTGTTTTACCTGCGCCATTTGGCCCGATCACGCCCGTTAATTCACCGGTTACAGCAGAAAAAGTTATGTCCTCAAGGACCGTTTTCCCACCCAGGTTAACCGTCAATTGATCTGTTTTAATTACTTCCTGCATGGCTTTTCCTTCCCATAATTTGAAGCCTCATTATTCCATGGCTTCCTGGAACACAGACAGATTATACCGCATCAAATCCAGGTATGATTCCCGCCCTGGAACACCTTCCCCTCCCAGGGGATCAATCACCAGCACCTCCGTCCCGCTTTCTTCGGCTATTCTTTCGGCCAATTCGGGCGAAAACTGGGGCTCTGTAAAAATAGCGCCAATTTCTTCTTCCCCGATCAGTTCCACCAGCTCGGCGATCCAGCCGGCCGAAGGCTCCTGGCCTGGGAAACTGGCAATAACAGCAACTTCCTCCAGGCTGTAGCGCTGGGCAAAATACTGCCAGGCAGAATGAAAAGCAATAAAGCTGTGCCTGGAAAAGTCGGCCCTGGCTGCCTCAATCTCTTCGTGCAGGACGGTCAATTCATGGTGGTAATCCTCGTGCCTGCGGGCAAAATAATCGTCCTCTTCGGGGGCCAGTTTCACCAGTTTATCATGGATAGAAGGAGAAATTGCATCCCGTACAATTAACGGATCCAGCCAGAAGTGAGGATCTTCGGGACCGTGATCGTGATCACAATTGCCGTGTCCGTGATGGTCATGATCATCATGGTTTTCGTCGAAACAGTTGTGATGATCATGATTATCCCCCTCCCGGCCGTTATTTTCAATCTCGAGATAACAGGCCGCCTCAACTACCTCCACCTGCTCAGACAGATCGATAACAGCCAGTTCCGGGCCGGCCGCCTCAGTCATGTTGACGGCCCAGTTGTCCAGGTCTGCACCCACGTTTATGAACAGGTCCGCCCGCTCCACCAGCCGGGCCTGCTCGACTGTCGGTTCATAAGTATGGGGGCTGGACCCGGCAGGTAGAAGGTAGGATACTTCGACCTTATCGCCGCCGACCTGGCCGGCAATATCAGCGAGGGGATATATAGTAGTTACTATTTTGAGCGCCGGCTCTCCCTCTTCAACAGCGATTTCTTCAGGAGCACAACCTGCTCCCAACAAGGGGATCAAAATAACAACTAAAACGATCAGAGTACAAAATATAACAGGTTTATTAATCATGCGCTTACCCTCCTCACCGGTTAGATCAGTTCAGCTCTCCACCCCTACCGGTTTTATTGAAAATAGAAATCAATACTGGTTCAAATTCTTACCCTCTAACTAATCCTTACTATTCCTACTTGATAACAATTATCAATTATTCATATCAGGATTATAACATATTTTCCCGGTCCGGCAAGCGGTGTTTAATTATTTATGTAGCGCTTACTTTTAAGTTTGATTGGTTTACGTATCAATGTGAGCACTTATTCATGGTGTTTACTTATTCAAACTGCTGAGATATGATTTGATAAGATAAAGACAGTACTTGCTCAACCACCACCAGCACTGCAGCGAACTCATGTCATTAACCAGGGCCCGCTAAGCCAAGAGAGCAGTTCCATCGTCTTCTCTTCGGCCTGGCTGCCCTTCGGGTTGCTCGTACTGTCCCCTTGGCACCGCTTAATTCTTAATCTTATGCTGTAGATCTTAAGCCGGTTCTTGAAGCGCCGGATTTAGTCTAAAATAGGCTAAGCAGTCACAAAAAAGTATATATATATCAGCTAACGGAGGTATTCCTGATGCACCCAAAACCGGATAAAAAACCCTCAAAACCCTACTTTTCTTCAGGCCCCTGCGCCAAGCGGCCCGGATACAACCTTGAAGCGATCCGCGATGCCCCCCTGGGCCGGTCACACCGCAGCAGCAGTGGAAAAGCTAAATTAAAAGAGGCAATCGACAAGACAAAACAAATCCTGGGCCTGCCGGAAGATTACCTCGTGGGAATCGTCCCTGCCTCGGATACGGGAGCATTTGAAATGGCCATGTGGAACCTGCTCGGTGAAAGACCGGTAGAAGTGGTGCATTTCGAGTCATTCGGTAAAACCTGGGCGGATGATATCAGGTGGCAGTTAAGGTTGGAGAAAACCCGCTACCATGCCGCCGACTATGGACACCTGCCGGACCTGACCGGCATTAATTTTAAGCATGATCTTGTTTTTACCTGGAACGGCACCACCAGCGGAGTTAGGATTCCTGGAGGTGGCTTTATCCCTGATAACCGCAAAGGCCTGACTCTGTGCGATGCCACCTCCGCCGTGTTTGCCTTGGACTTGCCGTGGCAAAAACTCGATGCAGCCACTTTTTCCTGGCAAAAAGTGCCCGGCGGTGAAGCAGCTCACGGCATGTTGATCCTCTCACCTCGCGCCATGGAACGCATTGAAAACTACAGCCCGCCCTGGCCCCTGCCAAAAATTTTTCGGCTAAAAAAAGACGGCAAGTTAACTAAAGATCTTTTCGAAGGATCGACCATCAACACACCGTCCATGCTTTGCGTCGAAGACTATCTCGATGCCCTCAAATGGGCGGAAGAAATAGGAGGGCTGCCTGAATTAATCAGGCGCAGCAATGAAAACCTGGCCGTTATTGAAAGATTCGTTGATAACCATGACTGGATCCATTTCCTCGCCGCCGATCCTGCAACCCGCTCTAATACCAGCGTCTGTTTAAAAGTCGGTCTAAACCCCGGGCAGGTTAAAGAAATGGTCAAAATGCTGGAATCAGAAGGAGCAGCCTATGATATCGCCTCTTACCGGGACGCCCCACCCGGCCTGCGCTTCTGGTGCGGCGCCACGGTAAACAAAGAAGACCTGGAAACGGCCATGCCCTGGTTGGAGTGGGCGTACCACCAGGTCAAAGAGTGA
>PUKV01000187.1 GCA_003550645.1 Syntrophomonadaceae bacterium
CAGATGAAGTCTGGCTTCCGCATTACCGGATGCCGTATCGGTTGCTGCAGATCCTGAGGGATTTGTGGGAAAACGGGGGTACGTGATGGATCAAGTCGCTGAGCTTGAGCGGAAGTGCACCCAGTTGCGGGAGGCGTTAGAGCGACTGGTAGAGCAATACGAGCGAGACGTACCAACGCGCAAAAGACCATTGAGTGGCTATGGGGCGCTGACACAAGCTCGCGCCGCGCTGCGGGAGGATGTAGGGCATGACGAATAAAGAGATCGCAGAGCGGTTGCGGGGCGCGGTGAACGACAAAAATCATCCTATCCATCATATGGCCCGCGAAATAATCGGCGAGATGTATGGAGGCGTGAAAATGATTAGAGTATTTACGTTGTTTCAGAAGAACGGTGAGGGGTGGTATCTGCTCCCATCTATCTATGTGTACCCGCTTTCTACTTGGCTTTGTGTGTCGCTTGAAATTGGGTTTACGTTTCTGCGGTGGACGTTTTCTGTAGATTTCGTTTGGTACCGTCGCGATAAAAGCCAAGGCAGCTATGATTGACCAACGCTGGTGCATCCACAATCTACCGGAGGCCGATCGTGTCCACTAACCTGCCCGACGGAACAACGGAGGCTGATATCGACCGCTCGCAAGGCGTGCTGTTTACCGAAACCGAGGATGAGCGCCTGGAGCGCGCCGACCGCGAGTACGAACAGATCCTCGAGGCGGCAATGAGCGAAGGAATCACAGTCGCGGAAGCGGTAGCACGGCGCTACGGGCTATAGCGTGTCAGTGCGCACTGACAACACAGGGAGATACTACTATGGCATCGACAACCATCGGACGCATTTATTGTCTACCGGCAAAGCGCTGCGACGGGAGCGAATACGAAGGCGACGAAGGCCCGGCAATGCGTATACTGATAACGATAGACACGCCGGACGGCCCTCGGAAACTGCGCCTTGATGCATGGAACGCGCGCCCAGAGCAAGCAACCGACCCCGCGTACGTGGTGACCGAGTGTGATGCAGGGATGCCGAGCACAGGTAATTCCCCGAACGGTACAGGCGGCCCGCAGAGCGGCGCAGCAACGTCGCAGAGCGGCACAGGCAGTACGCAATAGCACGTATGACCGACAACACCTTCGCCCGGGCTCGGGCGGCTATCAATGCAGCTATCGTCGAGCACTTCACGCATTCGCCCGGCGCCTATTGGTCAGGCGATGAATACTGGACACTTAATCCGGCGCGCGAAGGCGACACCGAGATCGGCAGTTTCCACATATCCGAAGACGGCCGTTGGTACGACCACGCCACAGGCGAGGGCCATGACCTCATAGAGCTTGTCGCGCGCATGCGAGGTGGCGACAAGCGCGCCGCCGCGGAGGAAATAATAGCCGCTTCGGGGCAGGTGCCCCCCGATGCCATCGAATCGAAACCGGCAAAGCAACGCAAGGAAAAGCCCGCTCCGCAAATTCCGATACCGGAGGATGCGCGCACAGGCCTCCGCGACCTCGTAACAGGCGAGTGGTACCGCGCAAAGTTCGGCTCAGTCTCAGGCGCCTGGCGCTACCACACCGCAGCCGCAGAGTGGTGCTTTTCAATAGTACGATTCGACCCCACAGACGGATCGCGCAAGCAGGTGTTGCCGTTCTATTACGACGGCAACCGGTGGCGCCAAGGGCAGCCATACACCAAAAACCGCCCGCTGTATCGCCTGCATGACATCACGCGTAACCGCGCAGCCACAATTGTGGTGGTTGAGGGCGAGAAATGCGCAGACGTTCCGGTCGACGGGTCTGACTATATTGTAACGACATGGGCAGGCGGCACCGGCGCGGTGGGCAAAACCGACTGGAGCGCACTTACAGACCGGCAAGTAGTTGTGTGGCCCGATGCCGATGATCCGGGCCGCAAAGCCGCACGGGAGATACAGCGCCGGATCCCGCAAGCGCTCATCGTCGACACCTCAGAGTGGTCTGACGGCTACGATATAGCCGATGCTGCAGAGCGCGGCCATGACGTGCTCGCAGTGATCAAGCGCACCATCGGGCGCGCAGGCGAACCGGGAGACGATGCGACCGAGAGCGAGTCACAAAGCGACACCTACCGCGCAAACAGGCCCTATGAACCGCTTGGCTACACCGAGAACGAGCATCTGTACCTCGACCGCGAGGACCGCCGTGTAATCCGCGTGCAGTTCGGCTCCTTCCGGCAGTCAACGCTACTTGAGATAGCGCCGCTTGCCTGGTGGGGCTCGCAAGGGCTCATAACCGATGCAGGCGGGGTGAAGGTAGCGCCCGCGCAGGACGTGCTTGTAGGCGAGTCGAAAGAGGCAGGCATGCACGACCCCGGCAGGCTGCGCGGAGCCGGGGTGTGGCGCGATGCCGAAGGGGTTGTGATAAACGACGGGGCGCGCATCATTACCCCTGCAGGCCGAGCGGTGGAGTACCGCGAATACCCGAGTACGTTTTACTACCTGAAAAGCCGAAACCGCTTCGGCTCGATGTCCGGAGAGCAAGCAAGCCTCGAAGAGTCACAGGCTATGGCGCAAATTGTCCTCAAACAGCGGTGGTCAAATCCGGCAATGGGTTACTGCGTGCTCGGCTGGGCGCTGATTGCGCCGTTCGCCGGTGTTCTCGAGTGGCGCCCGCATATCTGGATCACGGGAAAGCGCGGATCCGGAAAGTCGTATATCTTCGACAACATTATCCACCCGCTTTGCGGCCCGTTTGCGCATACAGGCTCGGGGAAAGACAGTGAGGCCGGGATACGACGGGAACTGCGCCACGATGCACGCCCGGTTTTACTCGATGAAATGGAGCCGCGTACCCGTGGAGCACAAGAAAAAGTCGAGTCAATCATCGAGCTCGCCCGCAATGCGTCAAGCGATGCCTCCGGCAGCATAACCATGGCAGACGGCTCCGGCACGGTGCGCTATATCGTGCGAAGCTGCTTCGCTTTCGCCTCAGTGCAGGTTGCGATCAAGGGCGCCGCTATTTCCTCACGCTTTACCGTATGCGAGCTTCAAGTAGCCGATCGTGAGTTTATGGCGCAGTCAGCGCGGCTTGTGCAGACGATGATACGCGATGCAACCTACGCAGGCCGCTACCGCCGCCGGATGTTCGCGCGGCTTCCGCAGGTGCTGTCTGACATCCGCTATCTGCGTGAGCAGCTTGCCGGGATGCTCGGCGACCAGCGCGAAGCCGATCAGTTTGCCCCGATGCTTGTTGCCGCATGGCATGCTGAGCACGACGAAACGATACAGTCACCGGCAGGCACGCGCTGGATTGCAGCCCGCTCCGGGGAGCTGCGGGAGCTAAACAGCGACCAGCAAACCGATGAGCAGTCTGTGATCGAGCACATATTGGGCGCGCAAGTTCGAACCGATGAGAACAACAGCCGCTCGGTCGCCGAGCTGCTCGGGAAAATCAGCGCTCACGGAGGCAGTAGCGACGAAGACGCTGAATCACATTTGAGCCGTGTCGGGATCCGCCTTGTGCATAACGACGGAGTGCCTGCGCTTGCGATCGCAACGCGAAGCGACCGTATCAGGGAGTACCTGCGCGGCACAACGTATGAAGCAAACTACGATGCACAGCTGCGGCGGCACCCGTATTGCCTCACAGCGAACGGCAATACGCATATCGTAGCGACAGCAATAGGGCGTGTGCGGTGCCACCTGCTTGACTGGCGGGAGTTCCGCGCCACGTATCTCAGTGATGGTAATGGATTGTGGGAGGAGTGATGAACACAGACCGCGAGATAACATACACGCCCTCGAAGCGTACTCCGGGGATGTATGTAGCCCGTGACGCGCGCGGGAAGGTGTGCGGGTATGTGAGCCGCAAGTCGGTGGAGGCTGACTGCCGGTATCGTGGCGTTCCTGCGCCGTGGGAGCGGGAGCTACAGCCCGACCTATTCGCGGAGGCCGACGCATGACTATCGAAACCCGAATAACCCGCCTGCTACAGCTTGACGCCTCCCGCGAGGGCGGCCGGCTGTTCCGCAACCACGTCGGCACCGCGTGGCATGGCCGGGTAATTGACGACCGCAGAGACGGCAAGCACCGCATCATTACGCTCTACGATGCGCGGCAAGTTACGCACGGGCTCGCCCCGGGAAGCTCAGACGTGATCGGGTGGAAGCCGGTTGTGATCACACCGGATATGGTCGGCAAGCGAGTAGCGGTATTCCGCGCAGTAGAAGTGAAGTCCGCAGGCGGCCGGCTCCGCGATAAGCAAAAGCAGTTCCTCGCAGTGGTAGCCGAGGCAGGCGGGGTCGCTGAGGTCGCGCGGGAAGCGGGTGAGGGGTATGTGATGGAGGCGCCATGAGCATGACCATCCACCCCCGCGAATACCAAACCCGCATGCTCAATGATACCCGCCAAGCAATCCGCGAGGGAGCGCAGCGTATCTTGAACGTTGCCCCGACCGGTGCCGGTAAGACCGTGATGTTCGCCCAAATAGCCCAAGGCGCCGCAGCACGTGGTAACCGTGTGTACATTATCGTCCACCGCCGGGAGCTCCTTGAGCAGACAACCGCAGCGCTCTACAACCTCGGCGTAGTGTGCGGCCAGATTGTGCCAGGCCGCCCGATGACGCGCGAAACGGTGCAGGTTGCGATGGTGCAGACGATCGTGCGCCGCCTGCACCACTTGCGCCGGCCGGATATTCTCATTATGGATGAGTGTCACCACGTCATTGAAGGAAATACCTTCGGGCGCATCATAGACTACTGGTCCGATGCAGTAGTGCTCGGCTATACTGCGACGCCCGCGAGGCTCGACGGCACCGGACTCGGCGTAGGGCAGGGCGGCTACTTCGAGCAAATGATCGAAGGCCCCGGGATCTCGGATCTCGTCGAGTGGGGCTACCTCTCATACCCGGTGATGTACCGCCCGCCTGAGGAGCACGCGGATAACTACCGGGTCAAGCGAGGGGACTTCGATACCAAAGAGCAAGCGCAAGCAATGAGCCGTCGCAAGGTCGTGGGAGATGCCATAGAGCACTACCGCGAGCACCTCGGCGGGCTCCCGGTGATCGTCAGTTGCGTGAACATCGAGCACGCGAGGCTTATGGCTGAGCAATTCTTCCGCGCAGGTTACACCGCCCGCACGGTATGGGGCGGCATGCCGCGAGCCGAGCGTGAGCGGGCAATCCGCGGCCTCGGCGACGGTAGTGTGCAGGTTGTGACATTCTGCGACCTGATCAATGAGGGCGTCGACGTGCCGGTATTGACAGGCGTGATCCTCATGCGACGCACTATGTCGCTGGGTCTCTACACTCAGATAGTCGGGCGCTCGCTTCGTGCATACCCCGGCAAGCGTCGCGCGGTGATCCTTGACCACGTGGGTAACTATTATCTTCACGGCCATATCCTCGCAGAGCGAGAATGGAGCCTCGAGGGCGAAAAGCGAGACCCCCGCAAAGCAGAGCCCCCGCAGACTACGACCTGCCCCGCTTGCTACGGCGTGTGGCCGGGGAAGCCGCGCACGTGCCCCGACTGCGGGCATGAGTTTGTAGACCGCCCGCAAAACGGCCGCAGCCTTGACTTCGAACACGTACAGGCAAAACTGGTTGAAGCGCTTCCCGAGGGTGCATCCCGCGATGAAATTGAAGCGTTTCTCGCTCGCGCCTCAGAAATGGACCCACAGAAAAGACAGCGCGCGCTTATGGGGAAAGCGTTTGAGCTCCTGCCGCTCGGCGACAGTGGGAAGCGGCAACTCGACGCAATGCGCCGCGCAATCGGTTACAAAAAGGGATGGACGGATTATGCCTGGCAGTATGCCAAGCAGAGGAAAATGAGTAGGAGGTGAGCTATGGCGGCAACCAAACACCCGGCGCAAACAACACACAACGGGCTATTGCTTCGCGGCACTATAGTAGCAGGCGATTGGGAGGGAGACCCGAGCGTGATCCGGGGCGTGCATTATCTTGAGCCCTACGTGATCGACCCCGACGCGCTTGCATACGACCCGGAGGAAGACGACTACGTGTCGGTGTGGGACCTGTTGAGTGAGAAATCGCGCCGAGATATCGAGGCGATGTTGCTTGAAACGGAGGCGTCATGGCCCAGCGAGTAGAGAAAAAACTCCGCCGCCACTACCGAAAGCAAGCCCGCGCGCTTGTCGGGCGTGACCTTGAGCTATTCGTGCATCAAGCAGCCCGCAGGCTCCGCCGGTATCAGGTGGCAACATGGACAATGGCAGCGTTGCTTGCTGCAGCGCTTGTAGCTCTCAGCACAGTGCTATGGAGGTTTTATGGCTGACACGACAAGCGTTCGCCCGCAGGAGCACGATCACTTGATTGTGTGGGCGGCAATTGATTCGCAGACGCGGGAGGTGGCCGGCATGGCGGCGATGACCTACACCCGCGAGGAAGCGGAAGCCGAGTTCGGTGACCGTGAAGTGGTGTGTATGCCGCGCGATGAAGCGAAGGCATCGATGCTCAGGTTTATGAGTTTTTTGGAGGTGAGGCGTGCATAATTACCGCAAAATCCGCGACTTTCACGGCTCACGGCAGAGCGGCATCGGTAGCTCAGACCTTCCGGTGCTCGCAGGCTACACAAAGCGCTTCGGAAGCACACCATACACGCTGTGGCTTGAGAAAACCGGACGCGAGCGCGGCTTTCAAGGCAACAACCGCACATGGTGGGGCACGCAGCTTGAAGGGTTGATACTCAAAGAGTGGATATCCCGCCGCACGGATAACGCAACAGCGCTCGCAGCCTACAAAGCATGGCTTCGCGGCCGCAATTACGGGCCGTTTGCCTTCAACACCGAGTGCAGGCACCCGGAATACCCGTTCGCCGTGGCGCATGCTGATATGCTTGTACTCGAACCGTTCGCAGACGGCGACCCCGAAAACCGTATCGTCGAGGCAAAGTCAAGCGGTTTTTTCGCAGCCAAGCGCGGCGATGATCCGAATTACGGCTACGCGCGTGAAGATCACTCAGCCGACGGCATCCCGGCGGCAGTGTACCTGCAGGAACAGTGGCAGCTATTCGTCTACGACGTGCCGGCAGCCGATACCGCAGTGCTTGTCGACACAGCAGACTACCGCGAGTACGGACCGGCAGGATACGACAAACGCACAATCGAGCACGCACTTGCACTCGCAGAGCGCTTTTGGTGGCATGTTGAGCATGATGAGCCGCCGAAACCGGAGACGTGGGACGACATCCAAAAAATGTTCCCTGAGACCGAGGAAACCACAGCCGTGGTCGCAGGCGAGGATGAGCTTACCGTGCGCGGCATGCTCGAGCGCGACGGCAAGCTACAAGCACGAGAAAAGGCGCTTAAGGAGGAGCGCGGGGACATCAAAAACGCAATCGGGTTATACATCGGAGAGAACAAGCTGCTAACCGATGCATCGGGGCAAGTGCTTGCGAAGTCAGGCGACCGCGAGCGGGAGTCGGTAAGTCTCAGCGACATCAAAAAGCATGCTCCGGATCTCGAAAAGCAGCTGCGTGATAAGAACCTCATCAAGCGCTCGCAGTGGCGCGCGGTGTGGTGGTAAGAAAACACAGCTATAACGGAGGGAATTATGTCACAGGCAAAGCAGTCAGGAAACAACCAGGTGCCCGGCGGCAACCAAACCGAACAGGAGTTCTTCGCAGTCGAGGCGAAGGGGCGCGCGGGCGTGGAACAAATGCTTTCAACCATGCGCGATGAGATCACAACCGTGGCCGCACCGCAAGTGCGCAGTCAGTACGACCAATGGGCGCAGCGTGCGCTCCTGCATGTGGTCTCACAAGATACGCTCAAGCCGCTACTGCAAACAAAGCAGGGGCTTTACTCGATCTATCAGGAGCTTTCCCGCTTCGCACAGCTCGGCTTGCAGATAGGCGGCGCGCGATACCCGCATGCATACCTCGTGCCGATCGACGGCAAGGCTACCGGCATCATCACTGCCGAGGGCTTCGCATTCGCCGCGGCGCACGGCCCCGGCGCAGTGCTCAAGCACGTGCCCGAGATTGTTGAGGTGTGTGAAAACGATGATTTTCGAGTCGATCAGGCAAATAGCACGTACCATCACGAGTACAACCCGTTCTCAGATCGCGGCAAGATCGTAGGTTACGTCGCAAAGCTCGTCTATCATGATGGACATGTAGAGATACCGACGATTAGCCGAAAGAAAGTCGAGGCAATCCGCGACGCCTACAGCCGCGTAAACGGCCCTGCATGGAAAAAGAGCCAAGAGGAAATGCTGCGCTCCAAGGCGGCAAAGCAACTGCTACGCAAGCCTTCCAGCGAGGCCGAGG
>PUKV01000167.1 GCA_003550645.1 Syntrophomonadaceae bacterium
AAATTATCGTCAAGTTAATTCCATTGCCCAGGGCTAAGACCGATATGATGGTTTTATTTGAAGACCTGGAAACAGCAATTGATCTAGTTCCCAGGATTATGACCGAAGTCGGGGTCATCCCCACCGGGATTGAGTTTATGGACCGGTTGACTTTGGAAACAAGCTGCAAGCACCTGGGTGAGAGCCTGGAGCAGTACAAAAATGCCGGAGCGTTTTTAATCATTGAAGTGGACGGTAATGACGAGGAGCAGGTCCTTAATGAATGCCTCGATATCGGTGAGTTTTGCACCGAGAACGGTGCTATTGACGCTTTCGTAGCCCAGACCCCATCAGACCAGGAGAAGATCTGGAAACTCCGCCGCAATGCTGCTGAGGCTTTCAAAGCCATCAGTCCCCGCCAGACTTTGGAAGATATTGTGGTCCCCATGAGCGAAATACCCGGGGTTTTACCTGTCTTAGAAGATCTATCCAATAAATATGATGTCTTTATTCCTTGCTATGGACATGCCGGTGACGGCAACTTGCATGCTACCGTGGTTAAAAATCCCGAGCACAGCGATGAGCAGTGGCTGGAGATCTTGCCGAAGGTGCTCGCCGATTTGTATACCGAGATTAACAAGCTGGGCGGAACCATCAGCGGTGAACATGGTATCGGAAACAAGCGCAAACAGTTTTTACCCCTGGTGCTGAGCGAAACTGAAATCGAATCGATGAAGAGCATCAAGAGGGCCCTGGACCCCAACAACGTTCTCAACCCGGGGAAAATATTTGACCTTTAAGGAGGTAATGTCCAGATGCAATGCAAGCTTCCTTACGGAGACAGTGAATATATTCTTAAATATCCCGATGAAAAAGTTAAAGCCGTTTTGGAAGGGGTGGCCATGCAGTGCCCTGCTTCCGAGGAAGAAGAGGTGAGGCGGGCTTTAGAAAACCCCATTGACTCAGCTCCTCTTTCTCAACTGGTAAAAAAAGGAGAAAAGGTATGCATTATTATCGGCGATGTTACCCGCCTGTGGGTGAGGCACCATGTGCTCCTGCCGTCGATTATTGAGCAACTGAACCAGGGCGGCATTGAAGACGAAGACATCCTGATCGTTTCGGCTACGGGAGACCACCGGGAGCATACCTCAGAAGAACACCGCAAGCTTGCAGGCGATGATATTTACCGCCGGATAAAAGTGGTGGACCACCGGGCTCAAACCGGTGAAGATCTGGTCAAAATAGGGAAAACGACTTACGGAAACGAGGTGCTTGTTAACCGCAACGTTGTGGAAGCTGACCGGGTTATTCTCACCGGTGGGATTGTATACCATTTCCTGGCCGGTTGGGGCGGGGGCAAGAAGGCGATCATACCCGGGGTGGCCGGCTACGATACGATCATGCACAACCATACCCTCGCTCTTCATCCCGAACCAGGCCGCGGCATCAACCCGGAAGTGCGGGCCGGCAAGCTGGAGGGCAACCCCTGCAGTGACGATATGGTCCAGGGTGCCAGCCTGGTAGGACCCGATTTCCTGGTAAACAGCGTAATCAACGAAGCAGAACATAAAATAGCCCTGGCAGTAGCCGGCAACTACCTGACTGCATTTAACCGGGGCTGCCGCTATGTTGATCAGCACATGGGTGTAAAAATCAAAGACCCCGCTCCCCTGGTGATTGCTTCCTGCGGTGGCTATCCCAAGGATATAAACTTCTACCAGACCTACAAAACCATCTACAATGCCCACTTTGCCCTGGAAAAGGGAGGGACGATGATTCTTTTAAGTGAGAGCCGGGAAGATATCGGCAACGACGATTTTGCCGCAATTTTTACCGATTATGAGAACAATGATGACCGCGAAGCTTCCCTGCGCCGAGAGTACACTATTGGCGGCTACATGGGTTACCATTCCGCCGTTATTGCCGCAGATAACCGGGTCCTGGCTTTGACGGGTCTTGAGCGGGACAAGGTTACCAGGATGGGCATGATTGCGGTAACTTCCCTTGATGAGGCCCTCGACATGGTCAAGGAGCAGTTTGGGGCTGATTACCCGGATGCTTATATAATGCCACATGGCGGTACAACCCTGCCTGTGCCGGGGTAAGCACATTTAATGAAAAATGTTCGATTGTAAAAATTGTAAAGGGTGAATTATTAACTGTGACTTTAAGAAGAGTTACTAATTAGCCTTACTGCATTTTGGGCAAGTGACATTGCGGTAGAACGGTTGCAATAATCATTGAAACAAAGGCTGTAGCAGGTTGGCTTACCTGGAAGCAGGCCGACCTGGCCTGAACCATGGTTGGCGAATGTGGAGGGTAACCAAAGCAAAAGCCTGCAGCTGAGTTGTTACCATTGCCCGCTATGAGCGGTTACCAGCCCAAAATGCAGCACGGCTGAGTAAACACTTAAAAGATTTAACTTAAAAGATTTAAAGGAGGAAATAAAAATGCCTATGGGTTTGTTGGCATTAATAGCCGCGCTGCCTATTTTGCTGGTGATTATCCTGATGGCCGGTTTTATGTGGCCGGCAAAAAAAGCGATGCCCCTGGCCTGGGGTTTGGCCGTGTTACTGGGGCTTTTAGTCTGGCAGGTAGACATAGGAAGAATTATTGCCGCCTCCCTGGAAGGTGTCCTTTCAGCTATAGATATCCTGGTGATCGTTTTCGGAGCCATATTACTGCTGAATACCCTGCGCAACAGCGTGGCGTTTGATGTTATTAACAGAGGTTTTGACGGGATCACCCCGGACCGCCGCATCCAGGTCCTGATTATTGGCTGGATGTTTGTTTCTTTTATTGAAGGAGCAGCCGGTTTTGGCACCCCTGCCGCCCTGGCTGCGCCGCTTTTAATGGGCCTTGGTTTTCCGCCGGTAGCTGCGGTGATGTGCGCCCTGATTTTCAACTCCACATCGGTGACCTTTGGAGCAGTGGGCACCCCGATCATAGTGGGCACCGAAGCAGCCGTTTCCGGGATGCTTCCCGAAGGAGTGGTTATGCGGGAGTTTCTGGTAGAAGTGGGATACTGGTCGGCCTTTCACCATGCCATAGTGGGGACTTTTCTGCCGGTCCTGGTTATAGCTATGCTGACCCGGTTTTACGGGAAAAATAAGTCCTTTGCCGAAGGGTTGAAAGCGGCGCCTTTTGCAATTTTCGCCGGTCTTTCCTTTACCGTCCCTTATTTTCTGATGGGCGCGTTCGTTGGCCCTGAACTGCCATCGGTAGTAGGGGCCTTAATCGGGCTCTTTATCGTGATCACTGCCGCCAGGAAGGGTTTCCTGGTGCCCAAAGAAACCTGGGACTTCCCCCCGGAAAACGAGTGGGGCGAAGACTGGGGCGAGCCGCTGAAAGTGGAAGAAAAAAAAGACAGGGGCCCGGCTATGTCCATGGTGATGGCCTGGACTCCTTACATCCTGGTGGCTGTGATTTTAATCATAACCCGCCTGGGTTTGTTCGGTTTGGACGGGATCCTGCAGGCCGTGGTAATAGAATGGGATCAGATCCTGGGACAGGAAGGTGTAGCCTGGGATATTCAACCTTTCTGGCTTCCGGGAACGGTGCCTTTTATCTTGATTGCCCTGGTAACCTTCTTCCTGCACCGGGTGCCCGGGGATAAGGTAAGCCAGGCATTCGGTAAAACAGTGCAACAGATTATTCCGGCAGCCATAGCGCTCTTTTTTGCCCTGGCCATGGTCAGGGTGCTGGTGCAAACTGATATTAATGCAGCAGATTATCCCAGCATGCTCATGGTCCTTTCTCAGGCTGCTGCTGCCGGTGTGGGTCAGGCCTGGCCGCTGGTGTCGCCCTTTGTTGGCGCCCTGGGCGCATTTGTTTCCGGGTCAAATACGGTGGCCAACATCTTATTTGGCGGTTTTCAGTTCAGCGTGGCAGGGGGCCTGGGAATTTCTCAGACGGTTACTTCTGCCCTCCAGGCCGTTGGCGGCGCAACCGGCAACATGATTGCCGTGCACAACGTAGTTGCCGCCTGTGCTGTCTGCGGAATTGTCGGCAAAGAAGGTTCTGTAATCAGGCGCAACCTGCCTGCATCCCTGCTCTATACCTTCCTGGTAGGTGTGGTAGCCCTGGTGGTTACTTATGTCTTTGGGGCGGGTACGTTCTAGAGAAGCTGGAATAATGGGGACGGTTCTAAATATTCCTTCCAGCATGATCCTTTATCGTTGTTGGATCCGGATGGGACTGGAATAATTAGAACCGTCCCCATTATTCTGTAGTTGCAGAATAAAAGGCGATATGCTATGATTTGAAATCGAGGAAAGTATTAAGGAGGATGAAACCGATGAAGCCAAATATACACCCTGAGTATCATAGTGCGCGGGTGACCTGCGCTTGTGGGGAAACTTTCGAAGTTGGTTCCACCAAAGAGGCTCTGAAAGTGGAAATTTGCTCAAAGTGCCACCCGTTCTTTACCGGGAAGCAAAAATTTGTTGATACCGGCGGCCGGGTTGAACGCTTTAAACGTAAGTATGGGATGTAAAGTGTTGAGCAGGGCCGCGGTGCTCTGCTTTTTTCTTTTATAAGAAAAGAAGGGATAATTAATGAACAATAATAAAGATAAAGTTGGCGGACAGGCGGTCCTGGAAGGAGTCATGATGCGTTATCGTGACCAAATGGCTATTGCCTGCCGGCGAAGTGACGATACAATCAGTGTCCATCGTGAAACCTTAAAACCCCTGGCCAAAAAGTTCTCACCGCTTGGTTGGCCGGTGATCAGGGGGGCGGTTGCATTCTTTGAAGCCCTGATCCTGGGGGTGCGGGCGCTGAATATTTCTGCAGCCGAAGCCCTGGCTGAGGAAGAAGAAGAGTTAACCGGCTGGCACAGTTTTTTGATGGTGGTCCTGGGTTTGGGTCTTGGAATAAGCCTTTTCTTTATCCTGCCCACCTACCTGGTCCGTTTTCTACCGGAGTGGCCGCCGATCTGGCTTAATTTGATTGAAGGCATGGTCCGTTTGGTCATATTCGTATCCTACATTGTGCTCATTACCCGTTGGGGCGATATACAGCGGTTTTTCCAGTATCACGGGGCGGAACACAAAGTAATATTTGGTTATGAAAATAACCAGACCTTTGATTTGAACCGGATCAATGATTATTCTACCCGCCATCCACGCTGCGGGACCAGTTTTATCCTTACGGTGATGGTGGTCAGCATCATTTTGTTTTCCTTTTTCGGCTGGCCGGACCTGGGACAGCGCATTGCCCTGCGCCTGGTTTTGCTGCCTCTTGTAGCAGGGTTGTCTTATGAAGCTATTCGCTATTCTGCCAGGAGTTCTTCACCCCTGGTTAAGGTGATGGTGGCACCGGGCCTGTGGCTGCAAAAATTAACTACCCGGGAGCCGGACGCGAGCCAGATTGAAGTGGCCTTATCTGCCCTGAAAGCTGTTCTGGATTCGGAAGAAGAACATAAAGAACCGGCCTGTGATAGCGAGGCAGAGGTGATTGCTGATGCAAGATAAGCTGGAAATGATCGAAACCAGGTATGATGAGCTGGAACAGCTGCTCAGCGATCCCGAGGTCCTTGAAAAGCGTGAAGAGTGGATGAAACTCTCAAAAGAAATGGCTTCCATCAGCCCGGTGGTAGAACTGTACCGGCGGTTAAAGAAGGTGGACCAGGAAATAGAAGAAGCAGAGGAAATGCTGGGTGGTAATGAAGATGCCGACATGGAGCGATACCTCAAGGATGAAACCGAGGAATTAAAGCAGGAGAAGGAAAAGCTTGAATCCGAGCTCAGGGAACAGCTGCTGCCCAGGGATCCCTATGATGAAAAAAATGTTTTCATTGAGATCAGGGCCGGTACCGGTGGAGAAGAAGCGGCCCTGTTTGCAGCAGACCTGTTAAAGATGTATGCACGTTATGCCGAGCAAAAAAACTACAAGGCTGAAATCGTGGAATCTCATCCCACCGATATTGGAGGCTACAAAGAAGTTATCCTCGGCATTGAAGGGAAAGGGGCCTACAGCCGCCTGAAATATGAAAGCGGTGTGCACCGGGTCCAGAGGATCCCTTCTACCGAGTCAGGAGGCCGGATCCATACTTCTGCCGCCACAGTGGCCGTCCTTCCCGAAGTTGAAGACGTAGATGTTGAGATCAACCAGCAGGACCTGCGCGTAGATACTTTTTGCGCCACCGGGCCAGGCGGGCAGAGCGTAAATACAACCCAGTCCGCGATCCGGATCACCCATCTCCCGACCGGCCTGGTGGTTAGCTGCCAGGATGAAAAATCCCAGCTTCAGAACAAGGAGAAGGCCCTGCGCATACTGCGCAGCCGCCTCCTGGATAAGTATATATCCGAACAGACGGCAGAGGTAGCCGAAGCCAGGAAGACCATGGTGGGAAGCGGTGATCGCAGCGAAAGGATCCGCACCTACAACTTTCCGCAAAACCGGGTTACCGATCACAGGATTGGCCTCACGCTGCACAAGCTAGAACTGGTTCTCAATGGAGACCTGGATGAAATCGTAGAAGAACTGAGTGCCAATGAGCGGGCCGAACAGCTTAAAGAAACGGGAGGCTGAGCTACCCTTGAATAACCGGACCATTGAAGAAGCTCTGCAGGGAGCTTCTTTTTGTTTGCAGGAGGCCGGTATCGAGCAGCCGCGTAAAGAGGCTGAGTACCTGCTGTCCAGGATTCTAAAAATAGACCGTCTCCAGCTTTTCCTGCGCCGGGAAGATTTTTTATCAACAGAGGCAGCAGCGGTTTTTGACGACGCAATCCGGCGCCGGTGCCGCCATGAACCGGCAGCTTATATTGCCGGAGAAAAGGAGTTTTATGGCCACCGCTTCATTGTCAACCGGGATGTTTTGATTCCCAGGCCGGAAACAGAATTGGTCGTTGATTGCGCCCTACAATGGGCCTGCTGGTTAAAGGGCAGCCGCAGCAAACCTATTACCTGTGTTGACCTGGGTACCGGCAGCGGGGCCCTGGCAGTTACCCTGGCCCGGCTGCTCCCGGATGCGGAAATCTGGGCGGTGGACATCTCAGGAGCCGCTTTACAAGTAGCCCGGGTCAATGCTGAGCAACAGGGTGTTCAAGGCCGGATCCGTTTTCTGCATGGTAATTATTTTGCTGCTTTTGACGGGCTCGACCTTAAATTAGGGTTCAACTTGATTGTTTCCAACCCCCCTTACCTGGGTAAAAAAGAGCTGTTGGCCCTGCCTGAAGGAGTTAGGGATTATGAACCGGTCGGGGCGCTGGATGCTGGAGCTGACGGCCTGGATGGCTACCGCCTTATCCTCGACCGCCTGGGTGAATTCGCAAATATTCCGGCTGTTCTCCTCCTGGAGGTAGGGGCAGGGCAAAAAGAAGATCTTGAAAAACTCTGCAAAGAAGCAGGGCTGTTTAAATCACTGCACTGGCAAAGCGACCTGAATGGCTGGCCGCGGGTCTTAGAGGGCTTAATGAATTAATACTAACCGGGATTATTAATCCCGGCATAGGTTTGTTACAAACAAACGCCATGTTGTAGAGCCTTTGCCAATCCAAAATGCAGCGCGGCTGAGCAGGCACAAGGGTAATTTAGTTGGACAATACAACCCGGGACCCTGTAGAAACCTAGTTCAGCCGTTTTCCGGTCGAAGAGATGGTCAGTTTGCCATGCTTCACTCCTTTAACTCCGATCAACCTGCCGGCAAGTTCCCTGGCTTCAGCAGCTTTGCCCTTGATGACCATGACCTCCAGGCAGTGATCGTGTTCTAAGTGAACGTGCATAACAGAAATGATCATCTCATGATGATCATGCTGCAGCTCCAGGAGCATGTCGCTTAATCCGCGGACATGATGATTATAAATGATGGTAACCGTGCCGGCCACCTCTTCATCTTCCTGGGACCATTCCAGTTCAACCAGCTGGGCCCGGACCAGGTCCCTGATTGCTTCGGAGCGGTTAGGATAACCGCGTTTTACGATTTCCTGGTCCAGGCGATCCAGCAAATCCCTTTCCATGGATATACCAAAACGGATCAGTTCAGACAACCGCTCAACACCTCCGTAAATTTTGTTACGATTATATCATAATAAAACAGGGAAAAGTCGTAGCTATGTAGAATATATCCCCGGTTGCCTTTTTAGGGCCTTTTACTGCCGGCAGCAGCTGTGATTCTGATGGTGCTGTAGCCTGTAAAGGCGATA
>PUKV01000117.1 GCA_003550645.1 Syntrophomonadaceae bacterium
ATATTGCGCTGAAAAGTGCGGGTCAGGTAGTCAGAAACAGCTGTTTCCCTGATCCGGGATTGAAAGCTTTCCACCGGAAATCCAGCCCGGTCCTGGTATACCCGCACCGCCAGCTGGGAAGGGGCAGCAAAGGGATCACCCTGGATATAGTGGACATGGAGTTCGAAATCGGGAAAATTGAAAAGTTTACCCTGTAACTCCTTGTAGCTTTTATATCCCTTACCATCAATGCTGGAAAGTATCTGCTGCAGCTGTTTCAATTGGCTAACCTCCCGTTTCGGTGTTGTTAAACCGCCCTGTAAATATCATAACCGCTCTAAGTATAGCGCAGAAAAGACTAACAAAGCTCGAACATGTTGTAATCAAGAGCAGGCACAAACAGGGGCACGATTATTCGTGCCCCGAAAACGCCTCGGTTCAATATAAAAGTATAGGGGAATATTCGTCCTGCTGTCAAACCACCGGTCGTTCACTACTTTAAGCAAGCTCTTTCCAGGCCAGTTTCAATTGTTCCCTGACTGCAGAAGGTGCAGTCCCCCCGCGGCTGTTGCGTGCTTCGACCACCTTGACCGGATCGAGCAATGCAGAAATCTCTTCCGCCAGGGCCGGATGAAACCGGCCCCTGGTTTCGGGATCGAGTTCGCGCAGGCGCTTCTCTTCTTTGCGGCAGTAAGCAATCAGGCTGCCTACAACATGGTGAGCGTCCCTGAAACTGAGGCCTTTTTTAACCAGGTGATCGGCCAGGTCGGTGGCACATAAATAATCGTCGTCCACCGCTTCTTTCAGGCATGACTGGTTGACTGTAATCGTATCAAGCATCTCCGCCAGTAAGGGCAGGAGACTTTTTAGGGTGTCCACCGTATCAAACAGGCCTTCTTTATCTTCCTGCATATCTTTGTTGTAGGCCAGCGGCAGGCCTTTCATAACCGTCAGGATGGCAAAGAGGCTCCCGTACACCCGGCCGGTTTTCCCCCGGGCCAGTTCGGCCAGGTCGGGGTTCTTTTTCTGGGGCATCATGCTGCTGCCCGTGGTATAAGCATCATCGAGCTCAATGAAGCCAAATTCTGCAGAAGACCAGTTGATCAGCTCTTCACACAACCGGCTCAGGTGCATCATCAAAACAGCGGCAAATGAAAGAAATTCAATGACATAGTCCCGGTCACTTACCGCATCGATGCTGTTTTCATATATACCGGAAAACCCCAGCTTTTCTGCTACCTGGAGGCGGTCGATATCAAAACCGGTCCCGGCCAGGGCTCCTGCACCGAGGGGCATCAAATCGGTACACTTCAATACGCCTTCCAGGCGTCCCCGGTCCCGCTGCAGCATCCAGAAGTAGGCCAGCAGGTGGTGCGAAAGTAAAACCGGTTGGGCTCTCTGCAGGTGGGTATAGCCGGGAATCAGCACTCCCTCGAACCGTTCGGCCAGGTGCAGGATCGTTTCCTGGAGCTGTTGCAAGGCCTGCCCTACCACCTCAATCTCTTCTTTCATGTAAAGGTGCGTATCAAGGGCCACCTGGTCATTGCGGCTGCGCCCGGTATGCAGTTTCCCTCCCAGAGGTCCAATCTTCTCAGTGAGCCTCTTTTCAATGTTCATGTGGATATCTTCAAAATCAAGGTCGTAGGGAAACCGCCCCTGTTCCACCTCTTCCCTGATCTCTTTCAGCCCGCTGATAATCTGTTCCGCTTCATGAGGATCAATTATATCCCGGTCAGCCAGCATTTCCACGTGGGCAATGCTTCCCTTTATATCGGCAAAGGCCAGGCGCTTATCGAAAGGCAGCGAAGCCGTGAAGTGAAGCACCGCCCTGGCCGTATCTTTCACAAACCGTCCCTGCCATGGTTTTTTCAGCTCTTAGCCACCTCCTGGTAATTCAATTCTTTTTTTTTGTTCATCAGACCCTTAATTGTCAGGGGCAGCCCGTAAAGGTTGATGAATCCCTGGGCATCCTTTTGATCAAACAACTCGTCTGCTTCAAAAGTAGCCATATCAGGGTTATAGAGCGTATAAGGTGATGTCCTGCCCTTGACCGTGATGTTGCCCTTATACAGCTTCAGGTCAATCGTGCCCGTGACGGTTTCCTGGGTCGTGCGGATAAAACCGTCCAGCGCTTCCCGGAGCGGCGTAAACCAGAGGCCATAATAAATCAGTTCAGCATACTTTAAAGCGACAGTTTCCTTGTAATGGTAAGTCTCCCGGTCTAAAGTATACTGTTCCAGTTCCCGGTGGGCAAATGTCAGGATCGTTCCACCGGGTGTTTCATAGATCCCCCGCGATTTCATTCCCAGCAGCCTGTTTTCAACCAGGTCAATCCGCCCGATTCCGTGCCTGCCGGCTATGTCGTTTAACTCCAGGACCAGTTCCAGGGGCCCAAATTTTTCGCCATTCAGGGCATAGGGAATCCCCCTGTCAAAGCTGATTGAAAGCGATTCAGGCTCATCGGGAGCATCCTGGGGGTCACAGGTTAAACGGAACATGTCCTTGTCCGGCTCCCGGGCCGGATCCTCCAGGATCCCGCCTTCAAAGCTGATATGCCACAGGTTCCGGTCAATGCTGTATGGTTTCTCAGCCGTAACCGGGATAGGTATATTCTTATCGCAGGCATAATTAATACAGTCACTTCTCGATTTAAATTCCCATTCCCGCCAGGGAGCAATGATCTTCAGGTGCGGATTAAGAGCCTTGACGGCAAACTCAAACCGGACCTGGTCATTTCCCTTGCCGGTAGCGCCGTGGGCTACGGCGGAAGCTCCAACCTTTTCCGCGATCTCCACCAGCTTTTTACCTATAACAGGCCGGGCAATAGCAGTCCCAAGTAGGTACTTGCCCTCGTAAACAGCCCCGGACTGCACCATTGGGAAGATATAATCGGTCACCAATTCTTCCCTGATATCTTCAACATAAATCTCTGAAGCCCCTGTTTTAATTGCTTTTTCTTCAAGACCCTCGAGCTCCGTATTGCCCTGCCCTACATCAGCCGTCACGGCCACGATCTTGTAACCGTATTTTTCCTGGAGCCATTTGACAATAACCGATGTATCAAGGCCCCCGGAATAAGCCAGAACTATTTTCTCATTTTTCATTAGTAACTTCCTCCCATAATCCAATAATTTTATATAAATTAAAGTCCGTTCTTTAATTAAAACCCTGCAAAACTCCTTCCAAAATGTTCAACCCCTCTTCAAGCTCGGCCCCGCTAATAGTGAGCGGGGGCAGGACGCGAATAACATTTTCACCGATAGCATTGACCAGCAGCCCTTCCGCGGTACATTTTTTCTGGATCTCTTTTGCTGCCGCCTGGTTTAATTCCAGGGCCATGATCAGGCCCATCCCCCTGCTTTCTTTAACCAGGCTGTGATAATTCGAAGCAATCATGGCAAACCTGTTTCCCAGGAGCCGGCCCTTGTCCTGCACCTCTTTCAAAAAATACTCATCACCTGCCAGGCCCAACACCGCCAGGGCGGCACTGCAGGCCACCGGGTTGCCTCCAAAGGTGGAAGCATGATCTCCCGGCTGCAGGACCGCACTAAAAGCTTCAGCCGCTACCATAGCGCCTATGGGCAACCCTCCTCCCAGGCCTTTGGCCGCTGTAAAAAGATCCGGTTTAACAGGCCAATTTTGAAAAGCCCAGAGCTTGCCGGTTCGGCCCATGCCGCACTGCACTTCATCGAAAATCAGTAAAATACTTTCCCTGTCGCAGAGTTCACGCAAGCCTTTCATAAAAGCATCTCCGGGCACATAAGCCCCACCTTCCCCCTGGACCGGTTCAATCATGATCGCTGCAGTCTGTTCATCAACCAGGGCGGCGAATGAATCCAGGTCGTTGAAACGAGCATATTCAAATCCGTCCAAAAGCGGTTTGAATGCTTCCCGGTACTTGGGCTGCCCGGTAGCGGTCAAAGTGGCCATAGTCCGGCCGTGAAAAGAATTCTCTGCTGTAATAATCTTGTAACGGCCGGGCTTGTATTTCCGGGCCAGTTTAATAGCGGCCTCGTTGGCTTCAGCGCCGCTGTTGGCAAAGAAAACCTTGCTGCCCGGCACACTGCTTTCCACCAGGGCCTCGGCCAGGTGAACCTGGGGAGCGGTATAGTAAAGGTTAGAGGTGTGGATCAGAGAAGAAACCTGCTTGTTAACCGCCTCCACCACAGCCGGGTGACAGTGTCCCAGGGCATTAACTGCCAGGCCGCCTAAAAAATCCAGGTATTGCTTTTCTCCGTCGTCCCATACCCGGGCCCCTTCGCCCCTGATCAGGCATGGTGTTTCTTCTGCTTTGCGGTTATAGGTGTTGACAATGTACCTGGCTTCCAGGTCCTGTATTGTTTCCATTTAACCTAACCTCCTTTCCCGGTCCTATTGCTTAACCATCGTGCCGATACCGGCATCGGTAAAAATCTCTAAAATTAATGAATGGGGCACCCTGCCGTCGATGATATGAGTCCTGCGCACCCCTCCGTCCAAAGCCATCAGGCAGGACTCAACCTTGGGAATCATTCCGCCGCTGATCGATCCTTCCATGATCATGGCTTTAATCTCGTTTTGGCTGATCGCAGAAATAAACTCCTGCCTTCCTTCCCTGGTGCAGTAAATGCCATCTACGTCGGTTAAAACAATCAATTTTTCCGCCTTTAAAGCGACAGCCATCTCACCGGCGACATGATCGGCATTAATATTTAAGCTCTCACCGTTCAGGTCCGCTCCGATCGAAGAAATCACCGGTATGTAACCGTTATCGCTCACGGTATGGATCAGGGAAGGGTTGATCTGCATAATTTCACCCACCCGCCCGAGGTCTACGGTTTCATCCCCGGAATTGCCGTTAACAGGCTGTGGCTCAAGGCGCCGGGCCTGGAGGATCCCTCCATCGCGACCGCTGAAACCGACTGCTTTTCCGCCCTGCTGGTTGAACAGGCTGACTATATCCTGGTTAACTTTACCCATCAAAACCATTTCCACTATTTCCATGGTTTCATCATCAGTAACCCGCAGGCCGTTAACAAACTGCGGTTTCTTACCCAGTTTTTCCATGAGTTCGCTAACTTCTTTACCACCGCCGTGCACCAGGACCGGCTTGATCCCGATGTACTTTAAAAGGACCAGGTCAACAATGACCGACTCCATTAAGGCCCGGTTAACCATGGCCTGGCCTCCGTACTTAATTACAAAGTAGGTGCCTGTAAACTTGCGCATGTAAGGCAGGGCTTCGACCAGCACTTCTGCTTTGGAAATATTTTTTAAAACTTCCTGGTTCACATCTTTCACCCACTTTTCTTTAAGACCGGTAATCGCTGTTGATCGAAATATATTCGTGGCTCATATCTGTGCCCCAGGCTGTCAGTCCCGCGGGACCCTGCTTAAGATTAACCAGGACACTGATATCCCGCTCCTGGAGTACTTTTTTCATTTCTTTTTCATCAAAGGGGACAGAGCCTCCGTTTTCTGCCACCTGGTAAGGGCCGATAAAAATGTCTACTTTCTCAGGATCAATATCCACCCCGGCATAGCCGAGGGCAGCCAGGATCCGGCCCCAGTTGGCATCTTCGCCATAAAAGGCGGTTTTAACCAGGGGGGAATTAAGCACACTGCGGGAAAGAATATGGGCGCTTTCTTCATCCCGAGCCCCTTTAATATGCAGGGTAATAACCTTGGTGAGGCCTTCCCCGTCTTCCACTATCATGTAGGCTAATTCCCGGCAAACCCGTTCCAATACATCCTTAAAAGCACCAAGCAGATCGCTGTTTTCGGTTATTTCGACCTGCCTCTGGGCCCCATTGGCCAGGATCAGGGCGGTATCGTTGGTCGATGTATCCCCGTCAACGGTAATCACGTTGAAAGACCTGTTCACAGCACCGGTAAAAAGCTCTTGTAAAAGAGAGCGTTCAATCTTGACATCGGTGGTCAGGAAAGCCAGCATGGTTGCCATATTGGGGCAAATCATCCCCGATCCCTTGGCCACTCCACCCAGGTGAAAATCGCCCATCGGGGTAGTGCAGCGATAGGCGGACTGCTTGATCCTGGTATCCGTAGTCATGATCGCCTTAGCCACATCCAGGTCAGCCTGTTCTCCTGCATTCAGGTTTTCCAGGGCCGTACCGATACCGGTGTTGATCTTCGGCATGGGCAGAGGGACCCCGATAACCCCGGTTGAAGAAACCATAACCTGTGAGGGGTCAAGGCCTGCTCCGGAAGCGCTTTTCTCAGCCATAGCCCAGGTATCACGGCGGCCTTGTTCACCGGTGCAGGCATTGGCATTGCCGCTGTTGATCACTATCAACCGGATCGGGTTGGCCAGGTTTGCCTGGCACTGCTTAACCGGCGCCGCGCAAACCAGGTTGCGCGTAAACACTCCTGCTGCCCGTGCTTCCGGTTCGCTGTATATCACGGCCAGATCTTTTTTTCCGTTCTTTAAGCCGCAGGATATACCTGAACCTTTAAAACCCCTGGCTGCTGTTATTCCTCTTCCTTCCAACTTAACCTGGTTACCCTCCATGTTAGGAACCTCCTTGCCGTTAACTTAAATATTTATGTCAAATTGGGAGCTGCCCGAGACCGGTATCTTCAGGCAAACCCAGCATGATGTTCATATTTTGCACTGCCTGCCCGGCTGCTCCCTTGACCAGGTTATCCAG
Organism: Syntrophomonadaceae bacterium; assembly: GCA_003550645.1. Taxonomy (GTDB): domain Bacteria; phylum Bacillota; class Dethiobacteria; order DTU022; family DTU022; genus B1SED10-74M. The sequence goes on from PUKV01000117.1 coordinate 6,627, forward strand.
TGCTGATATTACTACCAGGCGCCCCGTTCGCCGGTCCATTTTCAGGGCAATGTCGATAAAGTTACTCCCCCTCACCAGGCGTGTCTCGGGGAAGTTCGCTGCTTCCAGGACCCTGACAAAAGGGCATTCCCCGTAGAAATAGCTGTAAATAGCCCGGAGTTCTTCCTCAGGTTTTCCAGTTTCAAGTTCCAGGTAAATCGTACTCAAGATACCGCGAACCATCGGCACCAGGTGCGGAGTGAAGGTAACCTTAACCTCACTGCCTGCCAGCATGCTCAGTTCCTGCTCAATTTCGGGTGTATGCTGGTGGCAGGCTACCCGGTAAGCCTTGAAATTTTCTGTGCAGTCCGGAAAATGAAACGGCTGCTTCGGTGTCCTCCCCGCACCGGAAACACCGGACTTAGCATCAATGATCAGGGAGCCAGGCTTTACCAGCTGGCCTTTTGCCAGGGGAGCAAGGGCCAGGATAATGGAAGTTGGATAACAGCCCGGATTGGCAATCAACCTGGCCGTTGAAACAGCGCCCCGGTTCAGTTCCGGCAAACCGTAAACAGCTTCACCCAACAGGGCGGGCTCGGGATGCTCAAGCTCGTACCATTCCCGGTATAAACCGGCTTCTTTAAGCCTGAAGTCGGCGCTTAAATCAATTACCCGGAACCCTTTTTCGAGCAGGGCGGAAACCGCTCCGGAAGACTCTCCATGGGGAAGAGCGCAAAATACAAGGTCCACCTCGGTCGGTATTTCTTCTGCAGCCATCCGGCTGAGAATCAAATCTTCCTGTTCCCGAAACTGGGGGTGGATGTCGCTCAACTTGTTTCCTGCATACGTTTCAGAGCTGACAAAAACTACTTCCGCCCCCGGGTGATCGTGGAGCAGGCGGAACAATTCCGTCCCCGTATAACCGGTTGCGCCAAGAATCGCTACCCTGCTCATAATCACTTCCTCCTTTAAGTAAAAAAGCCTCTCGTCCATTAAAGGACGAGAGGCTCGCGGTACCACCTTTATTGATCGGCAAATTAGCTGCCGATCCCCTCAACCGTTTTCATGAAAAACGGCCTTGATAACGGTATAAAACCGGAACGGCCTACCCACCGGCTTTCAGCCGGCTTCAACCGCCATCTCCGGGGTGCGCTTCGCCGCTTGCTTGAGGTCCGGACTTTCACCAACTCCGGCTCGCTTTCACCGCCGCAATACGGTTACTCTCCCCATCACAGATTTATGCTCTATAATATTGCTGTATAGTTTACCACACCAGGTTCTAAAGTCAAGGGGTAAATTGCAAATTTATTGAATTAGCCAGCCTACAGCGGAATATTGCCGTGTTTACGCATCAGGCGCTGTTCCCGTTTCTCTCCTACCATCTGCAGGCTGCGAATCAAGTAATCCCTGGTCTGGCGTGGATCGATCACTTCATCTATCCACCCCCG